>JAPLKQ010000141.1 GCA_026387995.1 Bacillota bacterium | reverse complement strand
CTCAGTAAAGTCGTTAACTGAGCTTCAGACAAGGGACTATCGGCCTGAAAATGGTAATACTTTTCCATTAAAGTTTGGCCTCAGGCGATAATTCCAATAAATAGCTTTCGAAAGGGCGGAGCGTGAGGATTCCGTCTTTCATTTCCGTGGTCGGATAATTATGAAGCAGGATTTGTTTGATAGCAAATGGTATCTTGAACGTCGCCGAGAATTTACGGAAGTTGCTGATGACCATCAGCGGCGTCGCCCCTTTATGGGCATAGGCAAAGACATCCGGATGTTCGCTGTCGACTAACACGAATTCGCCGCCAATAACGGCTTCGAGAATCTTTGGGGTTTTCCGTAAGGCAATCGCTTTCCGGTAAAAGTTCAAAATCGAATCAGGATCTTTTTCTTCGCTCTCCACGTTGACGTCCATATAGTTGCCCACCACTTTGGTATCGGGTTCATGCGTGGAAAAACCGGCATGTGGGCCACTGGTCCATTGAAAAGGCGTACGAGCGTTAACGCGGGAAGTCCTTCTTAAGAAACGGAGGATTTCCGCTTCGGTCATATGCCGCTGGGCATTCTTATAATAATTCATCGCGGAAACGTCCTTAAAATCGCGGATTTCTTGATAATCGACATTACTCATGCCGATTTCTTCCCCGTTATATAGGAAAGGCGTGCCATACATGAAAAGTAACGTCGTGGCCAACATTTTGCCGGATTCTTTCCGGAAATGGATATCGCCATATTGCGATAAAACCCGCGGATGATCGTGGTTATTCCAGTAAATCGGCAGCCAGGCTTTCGCGCGGCAGTCAGTATACCAACGCAAGAAGATATGTTTTAAGTTCACGACGTTCGCGACGATTTCTTCGTCGCTCTTATGTTCGCTTCCATAAGCGCCGTTTTCCCAGCAACTATCGAAGTTAAAGACCATATCGATGGACCCTTTATCCGTTCCAGAGTATTTAAGGGCTTCTTCGGTCGTGGCGCAACCGCCGACTTCGCCCACCGCCATCGCGTTCGGATAACGGCTGAGGACTTCGGTTTTGAATTCGCGTAAATAATCAAATAAACGCGGTATCGACGAGAATTTCCGTGAATCGAGCGTGGTTCCGTCGGGACCGACGTCATAAGGCGAATCGCTCCACGTTAAATCTTTGGCTAAATGGGCGATGGCGTCGAGACGGAAACCATCCACGCCTTGGTCCAGCCAATAACGGGCAATCTGATATATATTTTGCCGTAATGCCGGGGATTCCCAGTTTAAATCGGGCATTTTCTTGCTGAATATCTTGAGATAATATTGGCCTGCCACTTCGTCATAATTCCAGGCAGAATCGTCAAAAAAGCCTTGCCAGTTATTGGGCGGGACACGTTTCCCCTCAGCATTCACCTTGCCGTCACGCCAAATATAGTAGTCCCGTTTGGGGCTTTTTCTATTCGTGCGAGCTTCGAGGAACCACGGGTGTTCGTCGCTCGTGTGGTTAAGAACGAAATCGATGATGACGCGGATGCCTTTTTGATGGGCCATGCTGATGAGGTTCAAGAAATCGGCGTTTTTCCCGAAAACGGGATCAACCTGATAATAATCGCTGACGTCATAGCCGTTGTCGTCCATCGGCGATTTAAAGAAAGGGCATATCCATAAAATGGTGACCCCGAGTTTTTCTAAGTAATCGAGCTTGGAGATGATACCAGGCAAATCGCCGACGCCGTCGCCGTTGCTGTCGAAAAAGGTTCTTGGATAAATCTCATAACCGATGGCGCTTTGCCACCACTTTCGTTCTTTCATAAGTGCTCCTATTCGATAATGGTTTGGCCACGGGCCGTGGCATGAATCATGCGCAGCATTTCTTCGGTTGAAACTTTATGGGAAAAAGGCGGGAGATGGTCGAGGTCAAAATATCCGACTTCCGTGGTTTCGTACTCGTGTTCGCCTAAAGGCTGCATAAGTTTTCCTTCGAATACAAGGGCGTATTCAGGAACCGAGGTCGGTTTTTTAAAGGGCGTGCGGTTCAGCACCGCCACCAAACGCGTGATCTCGACGACCGCGCCGGCTTCCTGCAGGCATTCTTTTTTGGCGGCTTCGGTCGGCGATTCGTATAAATCGGCCCATCCGCCGGGCAGGGAAAACATCCCGTCTTTTGCTTCACGTACCAGCAGAACCCTCTTTTTATCGTCAAAAATAACGGTTCGGACGCTCACGCTCGGCGTGGGATAGATATCCCGGCCAAAGAAATTCGGCCGGTCAAATTTGACGTGAACGAAATTTTCGAGCATTTCCGTCGTCAGGGTCTGTAAATCGCGGTAGTTGGCCAAAGCATAGGGGTCTGTCGAGTACAGTAACCCGATTTTAGCGATGCTCTCAGCTTTTAATAAATAATCATAGAATTGTAAGTTGTCCATAAAATCACCTTCTTTACTATATCATTTTTTATTTGTGCAGCGTGAATAGATGATGCGATATAGCCGATACCCTCTAATCTTGTTATAATGTTTTTTAGTGAATGACCTTACGGCCATTCCGAGGAGACCGCATGACAGACGTTCAGCTTATCGTCGTTTGTTTAGTCGTCATCGCCTTAGGCATCGGTCTTTTCTTTTTAACGGGATTCATCCACGTCAAGCGCGGCTGGATCGCCATTATCGAAAAACTGGGCCAATACGTCGGTACCTACACGAAGCCATTCGTTTACTTCGCCCCGCTCTTCTACCGGAGAGTCGGAATGTATCCGCTGAGCTCCCTCACAAAACCGCTTCTCATCGGCAAAGAGAAATACACGGTCACTTACCAAATCATCGATGCCAAAACGTATCACTATGCCGGTCATGACTTAAACCTCGTGGCCGCCACTGAACTCAAAGGCATTGAGCATCCATCGCTTGAGCAGATAAGCCAAGCCCTCGTAAAAGGCGGCGTCAAAATCATCGCCGTCAAAGGAGAATAACATGTTCATCTTTACCTTATTCACGTCGCAAGTCTTCTGGATTGTTTCTTGGGTCGTCGTCTTCGTGGCCGCTTTGGTCATCGAGATTGCCGTTCCCGGTCTCGTCAGCATTTGGTTTTGCGGCGGCGCCGTCGTCTCCTTGCTCTTTGCGATTTTTGGCATTGACCCGATCTTTCAGTTACTCGCGTTCGTCGTCGTCTCCGGCGTGCTGCTCTTTCTCACGAAGGTCATCTTCAAGAAAAATATCGGCATTCAGCCCACCACCCCCACCAACACCGATGCGCTGATCGGCTGCGATATCCTCATCGTGTCGCCATGCTCGAAGGATTATCCGGGCGAAGGCAATATCCGCGATATTACCTGGGTCGTGAAAACCCTCGATGACGTGACGTTTGAAAAAGGCGAATTCGCCGTGATTAAAGCAATTAAAGGCAATCATATCATCATTGCCAAGAAAGAAGGAAAATAGTATGATGCTCATTACTTCACTCGAAGTCTTCGGTTGGGTCGCTCTGTCGTTTGTCCTCTTCATCCTCCTCGTCGTTTTCATCCGCTGCATCGTCATCGTTTCCCAAGCCCATGTCGTCATCATCCAAAGACTTGGTAAATATCATAAGACTTTACCCGCGGGCTTCCACATCATCGCCCCGTTCATCGATTCGCGCGTGGTCAATATTTCCCTCAAGGAAAAAGTCGCCGACTTCGCACCGCAACCGGTCATTACGAAAGATAACGTGACGATGCAAATCGACACGGTCGTCTACTTTTTGATTACCGACCCGAAACTCTACACCTACGGCATCGAATCCCCAATGTTCGCCATCGAGATGCTGACTGCCACGTCACTCCGTAACCTCATCGGCGATCTCGAACTCGACCAGACCCTCACATCCCGCGACACCATTAACCAAAAACTCCGTTTGATTTTGGATATCGCCACGGATCCCTGGGGCATTAAGGTCAGCCGCGTCGAACTCAAGAACATTCTCCCGCCGCGCGAAATCCAAGAAGCTATGGAAAAACAGATGCGCGCCGAACGTCAGAAACGTGAATCGATTTT
>JAPLKQ010000069.1 GCA_026387995.1 Bacillota bacterium | reverse complement strand
TTTGCGACCTTGCTTGCCGCGGTGGCCGAACTTGGCATCCCGCGCCTCCGTTTTACCACCTCCCATCCATGGGATTTTTCCGACGCGATGATCGATACGATCGCAAAGTACCCAAACATCATGCCGGCGATTCATTTGCCGCTTCAATCCGGCAATGACGAAATCCTTCGTTTGATGGGACGCCGCTACACGAGCCAAAACTACAAAAACCTCGTGGACCGGATGAAAGCCAAAATTAAGAATTTATCATTAACGACGGACATTATCGTCGGTTTTCCAAACGAGACTTATGAACAATTCCTCGATACCATCAAGATGGTCGAATATGTCGGTTATGATGGTTGCTTTACTTTCATCTATTCGCCGCGCTTAGGCACGCCGGCCGCCCGCATTGCCGATAACGTTTCTGACGCCGAAAAACACAAACGCTTCTCCGAGCTTTTAGCGGCGGTGGAACGTGAAGGCGTGAAACGCGCCGACGCGATGGTGGGGCAGACCTTCAAAGTGCTCGTGGATGGTTTCAGCAAGAAAAATAGCCACGTCCTTTCAGGCTATGCCGAAAACAATAAACTGGTTCACTTTACCGGCGACGAGACCATCATTGGGAAGATTGTCCAAGTCAAGATTACGGAATCGCACCTTTACTCGATGAAAGGGGAACTCGTCCATGACTGAATTTGAAAAATCCCTCGAAGAACTCCGCGAGGCGTTATTCGACACCCCGGAAGTCCAGCAGTTCTTTGCCCTTCGCGCTGCCATTGAATCCGATCAGGAACTGATGGCCAACAACGCCGCGATGCGCGCCCATCAAAAGGCAATGGCGAAGAACCAAAATAATGACGCCGTCTACTTCCGTGAAAAGGCTCTTTACGAGAAATACGCCGCACTTTATAACAAGCATCCGCTGGTTGTCAATTACGAGGCATTACGGGAAACCGTGAACGCTCTTCTTAAGCAAATCAAAACCATTATCGAATGAGAAATCCCGGCTTGGGATTTTTTCTTTTTGACCCTCGCGCCCGTAAAATTTACATAAATATAAATTTTCGTGTGATACAATATTGATAATTGAAACTTTGAGGTAGACGAATGAAACCAAAGTACACCCCGATGATGATGCAATATCTGGAAATCAAAGAGAAGCATCCTGATACGCTGATCCTCTTTCGGCTCGGCGATTTCTATGAGCTCTTTTTCGATGACGCGAAGACCGCCAGCAAGGAACTGCAACTGGTCCTGACCGGCAAGAACGCCGGGGCCGAGTCCAAGGTCCCGATGTGCGGCGTCCCGCATCACGCCATCAAAAGCTATATCGCGAAACTGATCGCCCGCGGCTACAAGGTCGGCGTGGTGGAGCAACTGGAAGACCCGGCCTTAGCCAAAGGCTTAGTCGACCGCGATGTCATCCAAATCATTACCCCTGGGGCGGTCATGGACGTCGCCAACTCCGACAATAACTACATCGTCGGCGTCGACGAGACGGACTTTTGTTTTGTTGTCAGTTATGCCGACCTGTCTACCGGCGAGATCAGCGTCCTCAATGTCGAACACGATATCACCTCGCTTCTCAGCGAACTCGATAACTTACTGACCCGCGAAATCGTCGTCAAGTCGACCTTTTCTAGCGAAGTGCTGACGCAGCTCTCCGAGAACCGTAACTTCCTCATCTCCCGCGAGGATGACGACGAAGTCGATCTCGAATATGAACCGGTGCTCGGCGACGTCAAAGATTTATATCAGATGAAGTCTATCGTCCGCCTGATTAATTACTTAAAGAAAACCCAAAAACGGAACCTTGAATACTTACAGAAAGCCATCGTCATCAAAGGCAGCCAGTCGCTTCAGATTGACTCTTTCTCACGGCTGAACCTCGAACTGACGCGTACTATCCGGAGCGAGGATAAATATGGCTCGCTCTATTGGCTCCTCGACGAAACCAAAACGGCGATGGGCGGACGTCTCTTAAAGCGGTGGATTCTTAAACCCTCCAGCGACTTCGAAGAGATAGCCCACCGGCAGATGATGATCGGTGCCCTCATCGATGATTTCATGAACCGCGAGGAAGCGCGAAAACTCCTTGACGAAATCTATGACTTGGAACGGTTAATTGCCCGCATCGGCTATGGCAATGCTCATGGCCGCGACATGCTGCAGCTCCGCAATTCCTTAAAAGCGGTGCCGGGCATCAAAAACACTTTATTGAAACTTAAAAACTCCCAGTATGACGACCTTGTCAGCCATATGGATTCTTTAGAGTCCATCTGCGAACTCATCACCCGGGCCATCCGTGAGGACGCTCCCATCGTCATCAAGGAAGGCGGCATCTTCAAAAAAGGCTATCGCCCCGAACTCGATGAATTGATTGAGCTTTCCCATGGCGGCAAAAACTGGCTGGCCGAACTGGAAACCCGCGAACGCGAAAAAACCGGGATCAAGAACCTCAAAGTGGGGTATAACAAAGTCTTCGGTTACTATATCGAAATCAGTAATGGTTCGGTCAGCAGCGTCAAACCCGAATTTGGCTACGAACGGAAGCAGACCTTGACCACCGGCGAACGCTATATCACGCCCGAACTCAAGGAAAAAGAATCCTTGATTCTCAATGCCGACGAACGGCAGATGGCGTTGGAATATGAGTTGTTCGTTGAACTCCGTAAGACTATCCAAGCGCAGACATCGGTTATTCAGCTCTTAGCCAATAAATTAGCTTTTGTCGACGTCCTCGCTTCGCTGGCTGAAGTGAGCGCCAAGAACCGTTATGTGCGCCCCATCTTTAACGAGAACCGCAACGTCGATGTTATCCAAGGACGCCATCCGGTCATCGAGAAAGTGATGAAGCAAAACCGCTACGTCGCCAACGATGTTTATATGCCTGCCACGAATGACGTTCTTCTCATTACCGGCCCGAACATGGGCGGTAAATCGACCTATATGCGTGAGTTGGCTTTAATCGTCGTGATGGCGCAAATCGGCTGTTACGTCCCTGCCAAATCCGCCAACCTGATGATCTTCGACCAAATCTTTACCCGCATCGGCGCCAGCGACGATTTGGTGTCCGGACAATCGACTTTCATGGTGGAGATGAGCGAAACCAATTACGCGCTAAGGCACGCCACCGAAAACTCGTTGATGATCTTTGACGAGATCGGACGCGGGACCGCGACCTTCGACGGCATGGCCATCGCCCAAGCGATTATCGAATATATCACCTCGAGGATTCACGCCAAGACCTTATTCTCAACGCATTACCACGAACTCACCAGCCTCGAGAAAGAACTCCCGACGCTGCGGAACGTTCAAGTTTGCGTCGCCGAAGAAAATGACCAAATCACCTTCCTTTACAAAGTAAAAGATGGTTCCATGAATAAGTCTTATGGTATCAACGTCGCCCGTTTAGCCCATCTTCCGGATTTGCTTTTGACACGGGCCAAAGAGATTCTCTTAACCCTTGAGGAAAAAGATATCCCGCCGGCCCAAAACGTCATGCAGCGCTTGCCGGCTGAGGAAGAAGACTGGATTAAGAACATCAAGAAAATCGATCCGTTAACGATGACGCCGCTTGAGGCCCTCAATTATCTCTATGACCTCAAGAAGAAAATGAAGTAGGGGGACGCATGAGCAAAATCCACATTCTGGAAAATAGTCTAGCGAACATGATTGCCGCCGGCGAAGTCGTCGAACGGCCGAGCAGCGTCGTGAAGGAACTGGTCGAGAACAGCATCGATGCCCACGCCCATAACATCCAGGTTTCGCTTTTTGAAGCCGGGCGAAAGAAAATCGTCGTCGAAGACGATGGCGAAGGCATGGACCGCGAGGATGCCGTTTTGGCGTTCAAGCGCCACGCTACAAGCAAGATAGCCACTTCTTATGATTTATTCAAAATCAAAACCCTCGGATTCCGAGGGGAAGCTTTGCCGTCCATTGCCTCCGTCAGCCGTGTCACCCTGACGACCTCTACGGGTAGTGGAGTCGGTACGGAAGTCGTGATCGAAGACGACGAACTTGCCGTGAAAGACGCGCCGCTCCGCCAAGGGACGATCGTCAGCGTCGAGGAGTTATTTTATAACACTCCCGCCCGTCTCAAATACCTGAAAGCCGACTTTACCGAAAACTCGAACAGCATCGAGATGATGTGCCGTTTGGCCTTAGCTCATCCGGAAGTGTCGTTTACGTTTTATATCGATGAACGCAAACAATTCCAGACGACGGGGCGCGGCGAATTACTCGAAGTCATCAAAGATATCTACGGCCATGACGTCGCCAAAAAAATGGTGCCGTTTCATTTCAGCAACGCCGATTTTGCCATCAGCGGTTATCTCGGAAAACCGGAACTCGCCAAAGCCAGCCGTTATTTCATCATCACGCTTTTAAATGGACGCAATGTCTATATGCCGAAAGTCCAAACCTCCATCATCGAAAGCTACCATGATTTTATCCCGCCAACCCGTTTTCCTTTCGTTGTTCTTTCCTTTCAGATTGAACCGGCGCTGGTTGACGTGAACGTCCACCCGAGCAAAAAAGAAGTCCGCTTTTCTAAAGAAGCCGACCTCCGCTTGGCGCTCTTACAAAACATCCCGTTAGCGCTGCGCGAGAAAAACCTCGTGACCGAGATTGCGGTGGCACCAAAAACTGAAAAAATCTCCGAACAAATGAACTTTGACCTTGATCTCGGAACTAAAACCGAACCCATGCCAACCCGTCCAATCCCACAAGCGTCTCAGGACATTCATCCGTTAGCGGAAGATGTGCCGGCTTTTAATGCTTACGTCGCTCCCGAGAAGACTTTAACCAGTCTCAGAGCCGTCGCACAGTTACAACTGACCTATATCATCGCCGAAGGGCCCGATGGTGGTTTCTACCTCATCGACCAGCACGCCGCGAATGAACGGATCAACTATGAAAAGCTCCAACGTCTCTTTAACCGTGACCTCGTCGTGACCGAACCCCTCATTCCCATCGTCATCACGCTCTCCCCGAGCGAAGTGACGCTTTTCTCAGAAACGAAAATGGCACTGTTAAGGGCGGTAGGGCTGGAGTTCGAGCCGTTTGGGGTGAATGCCTATAAAGTGACGCAAATTCCCGTCTGGGCCAAGGAATACGATGAAAAAGCCTATGTGGACGAACTCGTCTACGAAGTTTTGCACGAAGACCGCCTGGATATCCCTAAACTACGGACCCATGTGATTGCCACGATGAGCTGCAAACGGAGCGTCAAAGCCAATGACCGTTTGAGCCTTGCCGACATGCAGTACCTCCTTGATACTTTACTCAAATGCGATAACCCGCATGCCTGTCCTCACGGACGGCCCACGATTATCCATTTCAACAAATATGAACTTGAAAAAATGTTCAAGAGGACCGGCGTATGATCATCGTTATCGTGGGGCCGACCGGTAGCGGCAAGTCCGCGTTGGCGATGCGTTTAGCCCGACATTTGGGCGGACAGATCGTTAACGGCGACGCTTTCCAAGTTTACCAAGAACTGAATATCGGGACGGCCAAACCTTCCTACGAAGCCCGTGAAAAGATTCCACATCATCTATACGATTTCGTTTCTCCTTCAATCGACTACAACGTCAAAAATTACCAACAGGATTTACGAGAAGTCCTCGATGACCTTCTTAAAAAGAAGAAACCCGTCATTTTAGTGGGCGGCACTGGTCTATACATCAAAGCCGGCCTCTATGATTACGTCTTTGAGGATGAACCCGTCGTCGATTTAAGCGACCTTGAGAAACTGACGAACCAAGAACTCTATGAATATCTCAAAACCATCGATGCGGTGGAAGCCGAAAAACTCCATCCGAATAACCGGAAGCGCGTACTCAGGGCCATCGCCATCTACCGCGGCTCGGGCGCCAGCAAAACGTCTTTAGTGGCCAAACAAAAACACAAATGTCTTTACGACACGATGTTCATCGGGCTCGATACGGACCGCCTCAAACTCTATGCCAGCATCAATACCCGCGTGAACCGCATGTTCGCCGCCGGGCTGATTGACGAAGTCCGTGACTTAGTGGCCAAATCTGGCAAAAAACACCATGCGTTCTTAGCCATCGGCTATAAAGAAGTCATCCAGCATCTTGAAGGCAAAATGACCTTTGGGGATACGGTGGAGGCTATCCAGAAAAATAGCCGGAATTACGCCAAACGGCAATTTACGTTCTTCCGTAACCAACTCCCGGTCGAATGGTATCCCGATGGGGATACGGCCTATCAGGCCATACTTAAGAAATTAGGTGACAGCAATGGATGATTTACTGACCCGGACCCGTCTCTTGCTCGGCAGTGAGAATGTCGAGACTTTGCTGTTGAAACACGTGATGGTCGTCGGCCTTGGCGGCGTCGGCGGCACGGCGCTTGAATGCCTCGCCCGTTCCGGCATCCAACATTTTATCTTGGTGGATAACGACACCGTGACGGTCACGAATCTCAACCGGCAAATCTTATTTGTCCACGCCGATATCGGAAAAGTAAAAGTGGACGTCGCCAAACAGCGACTTTTAGCCATTAATCCTAAGATAATCGTGGATGCGCGTCATCTGTTGGTGACCGCCGAATCCATCAAAAGTTTTGAGCAAGAGCCTATTGATTTTATCGTCGACGCCATCGACGATATCGACGCGAAAGCGGCGCTCATCGGCTTTGCTCTCGAACATAATATCCCGATTATTTCTTCTCTTGGCATGGGCAAACGCCTTAGTGCCGAAGCGGTGCAGGTCACGAATTTAGAGAAAACGCACGATGACCCCCTCGCCAAAAAACTCCGTCATCTCTTGCGTGCCCAGAATATCGACCCCAAAAAAGTCGCGGTCGTTTTCTCCAAAGAATCGCCACGCTCAATCGGGCCTCAGTTATCCTCGATGATGATGGTACCCTCGGCGGCCGGTTTGCAATTGGCTGGTTACGTCTTGATGAGCTTATCTAAAATCACGTTATAAGTGGAGGTGTTCTTTATGGCATTACTAAAAATCGAAGCCATTGCCAAGAAAGCCGGCATCGCGCCGCGTTTTGTCGAGCCATATGGCCATTTCAAGGCCAAAATCGACACGGCCATCATGGAGCAATTACGCGACCAGCCAGATGGAAAACTGGTTTTGGTCACCGCCATTACCCCAACCAAAGCCGGCGAAGGCAAAACCACGACGTCCATTGCCTTAGTCGAAGGCTTGGCCCAAATCAAACAGAAGGCCTTTCTGTGTTTACGTGAACCTTCTTTAGGCCCGGTTTTTGGGATTAAAGGCGGCGCCACCGGCGGCGGACTCGCCCGCGTCGAGCCGAGCGAAGAAATCAATTTGCACTTTACCGGCGATATGCACGCGGTGACGAGCTCCATCAACCTCATCTCGGCGATTATCGATAACCATATGTTCCAAGGTAACGAACTCAACATCGCCCCCGAAAAAATCGTGTGGCGGCGCGCGATGGACATGAACGACCGTACCTTGCGTGAAATCACGATTGGGCAAGGCGAAAAGAATGGCATTGTCCGTCAAGACGGCTTTATCATCACCGTCGCTAGCGAATTAATGGCAATCATGTGCCTAGCCGAAGATGCCGAAGATTTTGAAAAGCGGGTCAACGCGATTATCGTCGCCTATACCCGTGACAATAAACCACTCCGTATTTCCGATTTCCAAATCTCC
>JAPLKQ010000078.1 GCA_026387995.1 Bacillota bacterium | reverse complement strand
CTTTAAAAGGCATAGTGGTTCCGTTCCCAGTGAAATTTACTCCCGAAGACAAAGATGTCGAGATATTAGTAACGATGAAAGAAACCGCTCAAAAAGTAAAAATCGAAGATGCCAAAGTCCTCGTATCTGGTGGACGCGGGATGGGCTCGAAGGATAATGTGTCGTTACTTTATACTTTGGCCGACACATTAAACGGTGAAGTGTCCGGCACGCGTGCTGTTATCGAAGCGGGCTGGCTCGACAAAGACCTTCAAGTCGGGCAAACCGGAAAAACTGTCCGTCCCGATTTATATCTTGCCTGCGGCATCAGCGGTGCCATCCAACATGTCAGCGGCATGGAAGAATCCGGTCTCATCATCGCCATTAACCAAAATCCGAACGCGCCGATTTTCGAAGTCGCGGACTTAGGTTTAGTCGGTGACGTCACGAAAATCCTGCCGTTAGTGACCAAAGAACTCCGGGCCTTAAAAACCAATTCCTAATTTAACGTAAAACGTAAAACAAAAGCGACACTCGCGTGCCGCTTTTTTAATCGATGATTCCAAGATAATCGTCGAGAATATTCAGAAATACGGAGAGCTTTTCATCAAAGGGAAGGTGTCCTGCCTGGGCGATTACTGACATTTGGGCGTGGGGTAACCGCGCGAACATTTCTTCGCCGTAGTGAAGTGGAATGAAGGGATCCTTATCGCCCCATATGATTAAGGTATCAGTAGTGATTTCTTCAAGATGGACGCCAATAGCCCCACTATCGTTATATTTTGAATAACGCTGCATGACCTTGGCGGGTATCTGTTCATTGAAATAGTACATTTCATCAAACATTTTTTGCGTTACAACCCTTGTTCATTGAAATAGTACATTTCATCAAACATTTTTTGCGTTACGACCCTTTTATCATAATAGGCGCTGCCTAAAAAGGCCTTTTGGACGTAATAATTTTTAAAAATCGCGTCATAAAATGACGTCGGGAAAGCCGCTTGACGATCTGCTTGAAGTCCGGCGGCATCGACTAAAATCAGCTTTTCGACGCGACTTGGGTATAAATAGGCGATATTCAAAGCGACTTCACCACCCATGGAATGACCAAGCAGCGAATACGTTGAAATGCCTTTTTGTTCGAGTAAATCAGCGACTATCACGGCTTGATTGACTTTATAATACTCAAACGTTGTGCTTTTCTCTGATAAGCCAAAAATCGTAGGAAGAACCCCTAAAACCGTGAATCATCACGAGAGTGGGGTCATTAACGGAACCAACCTCACGGTAAAAAACATTGATGCCATCGACGACTTCGGTGGTTCCATAGGTTTCCAGTTTGCCTTTATAAGCGATGTGGACACGGAGATTTTGAATGACGCTCACGGTAAAGAAGACCACAAAAGCCACAATCAATACCCGAAAGACGTTTTTCAAAATCCGTTTAATCATTTGCAAACCTCAGTTTTAGAATCATTTCTTGTTTTATTATAATCTATTCGGCCATGCCAAGGGTTTAACGCACAAAAAAAGAGTGCTTGTGGAAGCACCCTTCTTTGGCGTGAATCTTTTTAACTAGGGATGACGACATCGCCCGGATAATTGATGAAGACAAGCAGCATCATGCTTTGCTCCGGGATCGGAGTGGATAGACCTGAGACAGTGACGACCATTCCCACATAGGGTTGGAGGGCGGCGAAATCGGCCGCATTCGAAGCAAGCACCGGGACATTGCTGACTCCATCAGAGATGACATAGACCATATTTTCAGCACTTGCGAGACTCAATTGGCCGGTCACTGAGAAATAAACGAGCGAATTGGCCGGGTCATTGATGTCAAGCGCTAAGAAATCGGCGAGTGCAATCGGTGTCCGGGTTAAGGGCATTGGATTACCGCTCGATAAAATCGCGAGGACGGTCTCACCCTTTTCGCTCGCCATCAAAATCATGCCGTGCGAGGTCATTTTGACACCATAAGCGACAATCTCGTCACCGACTTGAATCGTCGTGTCGGAAGTTAAGATGTAGACGATGCCGGTTGCATCGGCCATCATCACGAAATTGTTTTCAAATTGCAGATGAATGACCGTGCCTTTCAGGTAGTAATAAGTATTTTCGCCGCCTTGCACGGCATCCGGCACCAACAAGAAATCAGCGACGGTGGTGAAGTTCAAAGGAGCAACATGTAACTGGAATTCGACCGTCGAAACGATTGCTCCCAGGGTTATTGTCGCGCGAATGTCGATACTGACGGCACTGTCGATGAGCGTTGAGAATTGTCCCTTGGTCACATCATATAATGCGGCATTCGGGCCAAAGGTTTCATAAGTAACCGTTAGCGCCGGAGCGACCGGGTGCGTTGTCGGCAATTCGGGATATTGTCCTGGGAAGAAGTTTTGAGTAGAAAGATAATCAACAAGCATTGGCCCTAAGACAGCAACCAACTCTGCGTCCGTGTAAGCTAATACGATATCCGTCGGGTTGCCCGTGAAGACGAACATCAATATGGGTTCGGCGTCAAAGTTTGGTAAATCGATGCCGCGGACCGTAATTCTGAAGCCTTCATATTGCATGAGGAAATTATAGATTTCTTGGCTCATGACAAGGAGTGGAAGCGTATCTGCGCCATCGACTAAATTCATCGAATGTTCCGTCGGATTGACGGTTAACGTTCCGGTGATTTCCAAGTAGTTGATCCAATTGTCGGATTCATTGGGGTCGAGCGCATTATACGCCGCGATTGTTATGGGTGTTGGATCGATCGGGATGGGGCGTTCATAATCAAGAATCATCAATAAGGTCGTGGCGGGATCCGCCGCGCCCATAATCGGGAAGGTATCCATATACCCCAAGGATCCGCCGACTTTAATAAAGTCACCGTTCTTGGCAACTCCAGTACTCATCACGACGAGAATTCCGGTAGAGTCGGTGATGACGATGATACCCATTTCGGTACCGCCGCCAAACAATACTACGCCGGCAACTTCATGGTAAGCGCCATCTGTCGTATCTTTAAATTCTTGAATCGAAATCGTTCCGTAGAGTGGATCGACTTCCCATTTGGCATAGACCGTGATGTTTTCTGAAGGCATTTTGTCAAAGGAATAGAGCGCAGAATATTGATTATCGATATACCACCCAGTGAAAATGAAGCCTAATTTGCTTGGATTTTCAGGGGCAATCACCGTCGTATCATAATTCTGCGTGATGGCCGTAACGGAGGAGCCGCCATCAACCGCAAAGGTAATCGTGTATTGATTGATTACCCATTTAGCGAATAACGTTAAGTTTTCCGCAGGCATCGTGGAGAAGACGTAAGCATTCGTCAAGGCTTCGTTCGTAAACCAACCGATAAATGAGAAACCGGTTTTCGTCGGTGGGACAGGTTCGCTGACGACGCTGTTGAAAGCTTGGGTAATTGGGGAAACGTCGCTTCCGCCATTACTATTAAACGTAATCGTATATTCTTTGACATCCCATTTGGCATAGACTGTCGTCCCGCCAAGCGGCATGGTCGAGAAGGTATAAGGCGTCGTCAAAGCACTATCGCTGAACCAACCGGCAAAGGTATAACCAGTTTTCGTTGGCGCGGTCGGAGCGCTTACGGCCGCATTATAATCGGCGAGAATCGCAGCGACGCTAGAACCGCCATTGGTCACGAATGTAATCGTATATTGGTTGATCTGCCATTTGGCATAAAGCGTAATGTCTTGATTTGGCATCACCGTGAAAGTATAAGCGGTGGTCAAACTGGAATCAGAATACCAGCCCACGAAAGTGTAACCAGTCTTACTTGGCGCGGTCGGCGCGCTAACAGAGGACCCCACTTGTTGGGTGATGTCGGCGACCGTACTTCCGCCGTTCTCTTCAAAAGCAATGGTATGCGTTACCACTATTGAACTGGAAGACGAACTGGACTCGGATGAGCTCACAGAAGCGCTGGATGATGAGCTCGTTTGAGAAGTAGTCGACTCCGATGATCCCGAGGTCAGTCCGGATAGGCTGAGGCTGCTTAAACTATTGCAGCTCGCCAACGTGAGAGCGGACAACAAACCCAGAAATATAAAAGAAAGTCTTTTTTTCATTTTGATTCCCTCCTTTAGAGAATCGTATCATGACGTAAACTTTCTAAGTTTATTATAATATAATATCAAAATATTTAAAAATCTACAAAAATGCACTGGTTAAATATCGAAAAAGGTAATCTTTTTACTGTTTGGCCAATTTCTCCGCCGGCAATTAAGCAACCATGGCTGTTAAATTTCTCCGCGAGCAATGTATAATGAGCTTAAAATCAAACACTCATAGGAGAACATTATGCAAACCTGCAGGACATGTGGACATGAAGTCAAAGCTCAAGATCAATTTTGCCCCAATTGCGGACGGCGTCTTGATCAATATACTTATCCCAGTCCGCAACCCCAACCTCAGGGTCAAGCGCAACCCTTTAGAGAACAGACCCCTCCGTTTGTTCCGACTCACGACGATTCGCCCACCCGCATCCTTTGCATTTTGCTTCTCATCTTTTTCTATCCGGCCGGACTGCGCGGTGGATTATCAGTTTAGCCTTCCTTATCACGATTATCCTTGGTTTTATTATGATTATCCTGTGGACAACGAGCCCAGGTTATCTCTATTTAGCCTTGATATAGTCCAGGACCTATTTTCTCAATTAGACAGGTGTTTAAACGCGGAAACGAATTCCGCGTTTTTCTTTTACTCGGGTTGCCAATACGCCTTTACGAAATAAGCAAAACCAACTTTTTCTTTTTCGACGGATTGCCATCTTTTGGTTAATACTATATTTTTCTGTTGAAAGCGCTATCTTGATAAGATATTATATTAGGGAAACCGGTTTCCTTAAGCTGCAAGGGAGATTAATGTAATGGCGATAATGAAAGAATTCACTCTGTTAAACTACCAAAAAGAGCGCCCCTTTTCGAGTTTTCTTTCGGGCATTGCCGGTAAAATGGGCATTCCAATGTGGGCCTTTTACGTCAACCGCGGCCAAGCCATGGCTTCCTTTGGACTCCGCGACAAAAACGGCGCCATCATGGAGTTCTTCCCGGCCAATGCGATTTATCATTACGTATCGACCATCGGCTTCCGGACCTTCGTCAAGGTGAACGGCGTCGTCAAAGAATTCTTCCTCGAAAACAATCCTGATCAAACCATGACCATCCGCCCCGATGCCGTCAGTATCGAAGAAACCGATCCGGCGCTGGGACTGAAAATCAAGATCACCTATTTTACCTTACCCAATGAACAGATAGCGGGGCTTGTCCGCAAGGTCGAACTCTTCAATTTAAAAGGCAAAGACATGGATTTAGAAATCATCGATGGTCTGGCGCAACTCTTGCCGAGCGGGCTTGACTTCGGCGGATATAAAGCTGTTTCTAACTTGTTGCAAAGCTGGATGGAAAGCCGTCATGCCGAGCATTTTGTTTTCTATACTTTAAGAGCGTCGACCGCTGATTCTTCGCAAGTAAGCGACGTTTTGGACGGCAACTTCTATTTCACGGAATCGAAGATAAAGCCGCTCTATATCAGTGATTATAAACTACTTTTTAACGAAGACGTTTCCATGGTGACGCCTTATGGCTTCATCCATTATTCGCGATCAAAGAACTTGGGCAATTCCCGCAAACGCACGTCAACCAAGTCCCGTCCGGTTTCTCCGGCATGGAGATCAAGCTTGGCACCCATTATGTCTTTCATAGTCTTATCGGCCACGTCAACAACCCCAAAGAACTTGAAGAACGCCTCCCGGCTTTCTCCGAAAAATACTTCAAAGAAAAAGAACACGAAAACCAAAAACTTCATGAGAGTTTGACGAACGCCATCGAAACCAAGACTAGTTTCCCGATCCTTGATGCCTATTTCAAGCAGTGCTACCTCGATAACGTCGTCCGGGGCGGCGTCCCGATGATCGTCGAGACCTTAGATGGCCCGATTGGCTATCATTTATTCTCCCGAAAACACGGCGACCTCGAACGTGACTATAATTTCTTCAGCATTGAACCGTCGTTCTTCTCGCAAGGCAATGGCGCCTTCCGCGACGTGCTCCAAAACCGCCGGAGCGATATCTTCTTTGACCCGCGGCTCGGCGATTTCAACGTCCGTCAGTTTGCCTCGCTCATTCAAGCTGATGGTTATAACCCATTAAGCGTCGAAGGTTTGAAGTTCACTTTTGATGGAGACCAATCCCAGTATCCCGTAGCCGTCTCCTCGGCTTTAAGCGGTGAATTCACCCCGGGTTTGATTGCCACCCGACTGCACCAAGCCGGTTTGGATGTGGAATCGCATTTGGTCTCCATCTTAGCAAGCTCGCATTTCCATTTCAAAGCAGCCTTTGGCGAAGGCTATTGGGAAGATCACTTTACCTATTTATTTGACTTAGTCGATTCCTTTAACGCCGTCTATCCGGATCAATTAGAAAAGCTTTTATTTGAACGAACCGTTCCGTTCTTCGTTTCACCGGTCAGTGTGCTTCCGCGCTGCGAAAAGTATGTGCTAAAACCCAATGGCACCGTCCGTCAATACGATGCCGTCCATCATATCGCGAACGCCGCGCAAAGCGCATGGTTACAAGACGATAGCGGTGAACTACGCGTCAATATTTACGGCAAGTTATTGACCTTAGCGCTCAACAAATACGGCCATCTCGACCCGAACGGCATCGGCCTTTCCTACGAGGCGGAAAAACCCGGTTGGAACGACGCGATGAACGGCGTGCCGGGCCTATTCGGTTCCGGCGTCTCAGAAACCATCGAACTCCAAAAACTCGTGAACTTCCTCCTTGAGAGCGCCCATCGTTATCCGAAGCGCCCTGTATCCTTACTGAAGTCCACGGATGCGCTTGCGCTCGCGTTGAGCCAAATCACCGCCAGCGAATCCTTCGAGGCGTGGGATGCGCGTATGACCGAACTCGAAAAATATCGCGTCCAATTGTCTACGCCGCAAAACGTGGCGCATAATGAAATTGAAAATTACCTCCCGATTCTTGAAATAATGAACCAAGATCTGACCGCCGCCTTAGTCAAAGCCAAAGCGGCACGCGATATCTATCCGACCTACTTGATTTATGAAGCCACCGGATATGAACCTATCCTTGAAAACGGCGTCCCCAAGAAAGCAAACAATGGGCTCCCGCTTGTCCGCGTTACCGGGTTCAAGATGCAACCGTTGCCGGCGTTCCTCGAAGCCCCCGCCCGCTACTTGAGTTCCTTGAGTTCAAAAGAAGAAGCCCAAACGCTTTATCAATCAATCAAATTAACGGAATTATACGATAGCAAAAACCGGTTCTATCAAACCAGCGAATCACTCGAAGGTTGGACGCATGAAATCGGCCGCATCCGCGCCTTCACCCCCGGCTGGCTCGAACGGGAAAGCAATTTCCTCCATATGACTTATAAGTATCTGCTCGGGCTCCTGAAAGCAGGGCTCTATGAAGAGTTCTATCAGGAAATACAGACCAACTTTACCTGCTTCATGGACCCGAAAGTTTACGGACGTTCCCCGTTAGAAAACTCTTCCTTCATTGCCACGTCGAGCAATCCCGATCCGAAGAAACACGGCCAAGGCTTCTACGCCCGGCTGAGCGGATCGACCGCCGAGGTGCTGTCCATGTGGCGGCAAATGTTCATTGGCGCCCGTCCCTTCGTCTATGAGAAAGAAAGTTTAATTTTCCGGCTTACCCCGAAACTCCCCAGTGCCTTCTTTGCGAAAGGCGTGGTGGAGACCAAACTCTTCGGGAAGACGCGCATCATCTATCACAATACCAGTCAAATCGATACGTACGATTCCAAAGCTCACATCGAGAGAATCGAATTATATAGTTCTGGGACAGTCCATCTCATTGTCGATGATCAAGTGGAGGGACCGTTGGCCGAAGGCATAAGAAACGGCAACGTCTCCGACATACACGTGTATATCGAAGGAGGGCCAAAGCAATAAAGAATACGACCAGGATTCACGATTTCAATTAAAGCAATTCCCGTTGTTCGTTCTGTTTATTAAATCTCTTCATTTCGAAAGGAGAAAAAAATCGATATGAATAAACGTCTCTTCCCTATGATGATGCTTGCCATGCTGTCAATGACAGTCATCGGGTGCACCCCGGGCACATCATCCTCTTCCTCCATCGCTTCCTCGTCATCGCCCGACGCATCGTCCTCAAGTTCATCCAGCTCGCAGGCAGTAACCTTGACTTCGATTACGATTAGCGGCGCCGATGACATTGAAGTTGATTTCGATGCCGAATTTAACGTTTTGACCGGCGTCACCCACCGTGACCGTCAGTTCCGTCACTGCCCAAAAGTGGCGCTACGTTACCGTCAAGTCCCCCGTGACCCCTGAAGGCCAAATGTTGGTGAATCCCGACTTTGCCTTAGGCACCGCCGGTTGGGATGATCCGTCCGTCGTTTATATCGCCGATGGCGCCGCGATGACGTTATCGACCGAAGATGGCGCTTTGAAAGCCGAAGTCGTGGCTGGGGCCAATGCCTACACCCCACGTTTCGGGCAAATGAACGTTCCCTTCGAACAAGACACTACCTATGAAATTACTTTCCGTGCGAAGAGCAGCGTCACGAAGATCATCAACCTCCAGGTTGGCGAACTCTTAAGCGCCGCTCCGTATTTTGTCGATTTCAAAGTCGGCCAAACCGAGCATCGCACGATTACCACCGAATGGGCCACCTATTCTTATAAGTTCACGCACACGCTCGATAATAAACGTGGCGGACTCTTATTTGAGTTGGGCACCGTCGAAAGCCAAAAAATCGATGCCACTATGTGGTTTGATGACGTGACGGTCGAAGAATCCACTCCGGATGCCGACACGACCGCGCCAACCTTCACCGGCGTCGTCGCCACGCTTACCCTAACCGTTGGCGCGTCCTATGATCCGATGACGGGCGTGACCGCTTATGACGTCGTCGATGGCGATGTCACCTCGTCGATTGCCATTGAAATTAAAGACTCCACGAATGCCGTTGTCGCCGCCGTTGATACCTCCGTCCCGGGCACCTTCACGGTGACCTACACGGTCTCCGACGCGGCTTCCAACGTCGCAACCGCCACGACGGCGATCACGATCAGCTCTATGCTCTTCAAATCCACCAACTTAGTCGCCGATCCGTCCTTCACCTCAGAATTGAACACTGAGAAACCAGAATGGTCGCATTGGAACCAAGATGGTTACTGGGGACAACCTGCCCCAATCGTCTCCTACACGCTGGATACCTTAGCCGGCACCTATGCCGTCGACATCGTCGGCGGTGGCGACGCCGCTTGGTCCGTCCAAGTCTTCCAAGTCGGTTATATCACCTTAGTCCAAGGCACGACTTACCGCTTACAAATCGACGCGCATGCGTCAGTCACCCGTTCCATTAACGTGACCTTAGGCTACACCGATGGCAGCTACATTGACTACGCTCGTAAGAACGGTGTTGAATTCGGGCCGGAATCCGGCACGCAAGAATTCGTCTTTACTTCGACTTTACCGACCCACCTTGTCCAATTAGGCTTTGAAATGGGCGCTCAACCCGGCTTTGCCGATGGCGTGTTCACTTTCGAAGAAGTCCGCCTCAACGAACAAGATGTCTCCCCAATTATCGCTAACGGCCAATTCAACAGAGCCGGCTGGCGCGGGTTCTTCAATGACTGGGAAGGTTCGACCGGAACCTACGGCATCGAAGATGGCGAATTCAAGATTCATGTTACCAACTATGTCTTCACCGGCAACGAATGGGCCTTACAGCTCATCCAAGACGGCGTCTCCATGGGTGGCACCAGCGAAGCTGGCGTCATCGCTCTTGAAGCCAATAAGACCTACACGTTAGGCTTTGACGTCTATGCCTCCGAAGCGATGAACATCCACCCGTACGTCCTTTCCTCGAACGACTGGGTTAACCTCGTCGCCGAAGGCCAACGTACCGTCGCGATTACCACCGTTAAGACCCACTATGAAGTTTCATTGACCTCGGGCGCTACCGTGTACGGAAATGAAATTCTCAAATTCCAATTCGGCGATCAGGCTTCCTTCAGCACTGAAAAAGTCTTATCGTTCGACAATATCTCTGTTTTGGACGGCGCGGCCCCGATTTCCAGCGTCTACAATGGCGACATGGAAACCGTTTTAGGCGGTCACTCGTTCTACACCGAAGCTCCAGAAAACACCTTCAAGATGACTTCTGATGGCGCCGTTGCCACTATCGTCACCTTGGGTGGAGCGGCTTATGTCCCGCATTACTATTACATGATCGACTCGCTCGCCGTCGGCAACTACACCGTCGCTTTGACGATGAAGAGCTCAGTCGCCCGCGACTTCCGTTTGAACCTCGTCATCCCGGCGTGGGGCTATGCCTCGATTCTCCCGGATACGAAATATGACTTCAACTTACTCTCGGATACCTTGACGCAAGTCACTGTCAACTTCGTGGTTTCCACCCCGTTGACCGGTATCAAAGTTGAATTAGACTTTGGCACGCTCGGCGGAGAACTCGTTTCGCTCCCGACCGTAGTTACCCTCACCGATTTCATCATTTACCGTAACTATAACGCCATCGCCTAAAGGAAGGTCCTATGAATAAAAAGACCAGTATAACTTTCTTAGCAATTCTTGGTTTTGCCCTTGTCGGCTATGCCGACTGGGGCGATCAGGCGTTTAACCAACGGATGATCGACAATTTCATGGCAAAATACCCGAACATCCACGTCTCGCTACGTCAAGACATCACGGGCAGTGGGGCCACCTTCACCGGCAACCTCATCACCGCGGCGCAAGCCGGGCTTCTCCCTGACGTCTTCGCGACCGATAACGTTCCGACTGTCGTCAATGCCGGGCTTACGCTCGACGTCGCCGATTTATGGAATGCCGACGCGGATGCCGCCATGGTTTATCCGAATATCGCGGCGACCGCTGTCTATAATGGCAAGCGCTACGCGGTCCCGTCTTTCCAATTCTTAAAAGGCATCATGCTTAACATGAGCATATTCGAGAAAGCCAACCTATCGACGGTCGAAGGCAAATACCGCATCGACAACGATGGGTACCCAGTCAAAGACTGGACCTTCTCGGAATTCGTCGAAATCGCCAAAGCGATTAAAAACTTCGACTTAGTGAATACCGAAAACTTAGTCGTTGGCTTAGATACTTGGTATGGGTCTCCGGACTTCCAGCAAGTATGGCCGATGATGAACAACGCCAGCGTCCAATATGATACTTGGGATGGCACCGGTTTCCACTATACGTCGGATGACTGGGTGTATGCGATGCAGCAAAAAGTGGCGCTTCAGCAACTCACCGATGGCACCACGACCAACTTCACCGCCGAACAGCTTGCCGACAACCCAATTCTCAACAACTACCTGATTCAAACCGGCGTGGGCGCGATGGACATCGAAGGCTCATGGCAGTTCTGGGTCATTAAAGACGTTAAAGAAAATCTCGACCAAAACATTGGCTTCTGGCCCTATCCGCAAGGCAGCGCGGGCTTATTCCCGCCGACCATCCTGGACTATCAGGCTGTGTCGAGCCAAACCATGTATCCGCAGGAAGCTTTCTTGCTCGCCAAATGGATGACCTTCGGCGCCGATGGCTGGGACTCCCGTCTCGACTTATTGGAAGCCGATCATCAGCAGGCGATTGATGAAGGCAAAGTTCCGCTATACCTCGACCGCTTCCCGATTGCCGACTATCCTGGCGTGTGGGACCGCGTCCGCGGCTTAGTGGAAGGCATTGTTGGAATCGATGAAATCTTCGATCGCATTCAATATGCTAAACCCGACCTTGATAAGTGGCTTCCGGGCTACAAGGACTTCTGGGCTTGGGTCAACGACCCCGAAAACCCCTATAACTGGACGAATCTCGTGACGGCGGGTCCAACCGCGGTCGCGACGTACGCCGTCGAGTGGCAGGCGAAAGCCGATCAGCTCGTTTCCGAGCAGATGGCGGCTTTAGGGGCGGACGTCAGTTAATTATTTATTATCTAAGTGCGTGCACTTATAATGAGTGTAACGCATGAATTAAAGGGAGCGAGAGGAAACTGAAACTTCCTCTCGCCTCCTCCATAAATGGGGAACCATTAGTGAAAAAACTGATTGGTAGAATCCGCACCTTTTTCAAAAAACTAAGACCGCGTGGCTATGTTTTAATCATTGCCGCGATTCTTTTGCCTTTGGTGGTGGTTCTTTCCCTGACCGCGAAGACCGCGCTGAACGATTTTGTCGATAGTAGCGCATTAACCAATGACTATGACTATACTTCTCTCGGCGCCAATTACAACATTCCGCTTTACTCAACTTTGATGAAAAACTTTAAGGCTAACGGCACGCCCGATAGCGGCGTGACTGGAACGGTCGCTTCCGCCGACATGGTCGGCAGTCCCGTGACCGCCTCTGATGCCACCTATGGCGAACAAATCGCCGCTTACGAAGCTTATTTAGGGAGCCCCAGCGATGCGCATCTTTTAAGCACCACGACCCCGGTCTCCTTTATCCATACCCCCAACGAACGCGGATTGTACTACTTAGCCATCGACTATATCGAACTGGAAAATAACGTCGAAAATACCAAAATCAGTATCCTGGTGAACGGGATGAGCCCCTTCTACGAAAGCCAAACGATCGTCCTGCCGTCCAAGTGGGCCTTCACGACCGACACCTTCGCGCTGGACCGTTATGAGAACGAAATCCAGCCCAGTTCCGAAAAACAAAAAGCGTGGCGGACCCAGCCCATCAACGATAACCGCGGGATGCACGCTAAGCTATTCGCCTTCGCGCTGAGTAAAGATGACGTCGTCAGCATTGCCTATGTCAATAGCAACCTGCTGATTGGCCAAGTCCATTACGTGACGCAGACGACTTACCAAACTTACCAGCAATATTTAGCCCTTCATGGCGACGTACCCGTCGTCGACGCTAATTTAATGTATTCGGCGCGCGGCATGCTTTATCGGACCGACCCCAGCATCCGTTTACGGACCGAACAGGATCCGAACAGTCTTTATTACGACACCCAATTCTTGCGTTTGAACACCATTTATGGCGATTCATGGCGGACTGGCGGGCAAGCGATTGCCTATGACATCGAAGTGCCGACCACCGGTTATTACCACATCTCCATTAAATATCGTCAGTACCAAATCAAAGATTTGCCGGTTTTCCGGAATATCGCTATCGATGGCGAAATCCCATTTGACTTGCTGGAATGTTATGCTTTTCCATATACGACCTCGTTCCTCAATCGCACCCTCATGGATGAAAACGGCAATCCCCTGGATATTTACCTTACCGCCGGAACCCACACCATCAGTTTTGAAGCCGTTAACTATCCGTACCGCGAAGCCATCGAAACCATTCAATACTTAATGAACCGCATCCAGTCGTTGGCTCTCAACGTCAAACGCTATACCAGCGGTGGCACGGACCAATACCGCGACTGGGATATCGCCATTTATTTCCCGAACGCGGTCACGGATATTCTCTCCTGGGCCGATTTGCTCGACGCGACTTATGCCAAGCTAAAGACGATGGCGAGTATCGGTTCCCCTTCCGAAATCAGCAACATGAAAGTGGGCGCCGCCCGCTTACGGAATATCGCTAAAAATATTAATAAATTACCAAGCTTGATGGTGCAATTCTCTGACGGCGACTCCTCGGTCAGCCAGATGTTAGGCAGCATGATGCAGAATTTCATGATGCCCAGCATGGAATTTGAGCGATTCATCATTCATGGCAACAAGAAGATTGCCTCCCCAAGAGCCAATTTCTTCGTCCAGGCTTACGAAAATGTGGCCCGTTTAGTCTTGTCGTTCACCAATAACCCGTATTCGGCGTCCACCCGTAAAAATGACGAAATCAGCGTCTGGGTCAACTCGCCCCGTCAATATATCGAAATCATGCAGTCTTTGATTGATCAGAGTTATGATGGCGACATGAAGATCACGCTCTCCCAAATGCCGGATGAAAATAAATTGATCTTGGCGAACGCCAGTAACGAAGCCCCTGACATCGCGCTGGGCGTCAACCACTGGATTCCCTTTGAATTCGCCTCTCGTGACGCTGCGCTTGATTTACGCCAGTTTTCCGGGTATGCAGACTTGGTCACGCACTTTTCCAAAGGCGCAATGATCCCGTATGTGTTCGAAGAAGGCGTTTATGGACTTCCCGAAACACAGAACTTCTGGGTGACCTATTACCGGAAAGACATCTTGGAGAGCATCGGCGTTACCGAGGTCCCGCAGACGTGGGATGAAATCATTGCGTTATTGCCGCTACTTCAAAGTTACGGGATGAACTATTTCATGCCCTTATCGCAGTACAGTGGCTTAAAGCCGTTTGTCGCCACGCTGCCTTTCATCTACCAGTTCGGGGGCGATTTATATACCGCGAATGGGATGCAGACCGCCATCAATAGCGAAGAAACGCTCAAAGGCATTACCTTAATGTCCGATTTATTCACGCTTTACAATATTCCCAAATACGTAGCTAGTTTCTTTAACAATTTCCGCTATGGCACCCTTCCAATCGGCATCTCTGATTTGTCGACTTATTTATTACTCCAATCCGCCGCGCCGGAACTCGATGGGCTGTGGGGCATGGATTTACACCCCGGCCAACCCGATGCCGACAGTGGCGAGATTATCCGCTACGCCCCATCAGGGGCCCAAGCGTCGATGATTCTTAAAGGCACCAAATATCCCGAACAGTCCTGGGACTTTTTGAAATGGTGGATGTCGACCGATATCCAAAGCGAGTTTGCTTTCTTGCTCCAAAGCACCTATGGTAAAGCCTATTTCTGGAATAGCGCCAACCTCGATGCTTTCGCCACCATGTCGATGCCTGCCGAATACAAGCAAATTGTCCTCGAACAATGGGAATATGCCCTTGAAGCACCCCGTATCCCAGGGGCTTACATGGTCGAACGCGAAATCAGCAACGCTTGGACCAATATCGTTTTTAACGGCACGAATCCGCGTCAGGCCATCGACGAAGCCGTCCGAGTCGCCAACCGCGAGATCATGTATAAGATGGCCGAATTTGGCTATACCCAAAATGGCGTCATTCTCAAAGACTACCCAGTCCCCAGCATCTACACGATCGATCGCTGGCTGAGTGAGAGGTAATGATATGTTTAAACACATGAATAAACCGATTTGGTTCCTCTTCCCTTATTGGACGTTGTTTTTCGTGTTCGTGGTGGTTCCGGTGCTCGCTGCGGTCGCCCTTTCCTTTACTTACTTCAACTCAATCCAATTCCCGACGTTTATCGGCATCACGAACTATATTCAACTCATTACGATGGATACCGTGTTCATGCAGTACGTTTTGCCGAATACCCTTAAATTTGCTTTAATCGTAGGCCCGGTCGGTTATTTCTTATCCTTTATCCTTGCATGGATGTTGGCGCATATCCCACCGAAACCGCGGACCGTGCTCGCCATTATTTTCTATTCGCCTTCGTTGACCGCTGGCATCGCTATGGCGTCTATGTGGCGCATCATTTTCTCAGGCGACTCCCAAGGCTATCTCAATAGCATCCTGTTGAACCTCGGAGTCATCGTGGAACCGATTCAGTTCTTGCAATCGCCGCAATACTTGATGACGATCATGATTGTCGTCTCCTTGTGGAGCAGCATCGGCGTTGGCTTTTTGGCCATGCTTGCCGGTATTTTGAATGTCGACCAAACGCTTTATGAAGCGGCCTATATCGACGGCATCAAAAACCGTTTCCAAGAAATCATCTATATTACCATCCCATCGATGAAGCCACAGATGATCTTCGGCGCCGTCATGGCGGTCGTGGGGACGTTTCAAGCGGGCTATATCGGTGTGGCCTTATCGGGATCGAACCCGACGCCGAATTACGCCGGGCAACTGATTTTCAACCATATTGAGGACTACGGCTTTATCCGTTATATGATGGGCTATGCCGCTTGTATCAGCGTTGTGCTTTTACTGTTGGTCTATTCCATTTCTAAAGTCACTTGGAAGATTCTGGGAGAGAAGGATTAATTTATGGCACAAAGCTTTCACGCGCAAAAAATAAATCCGGATCGTTTCAGTAAATCGCAACTGCCGTTTTTCTTCATTTTGATTCCGTTCTCCATTTTGATGCTGCTGCCGATTTTGTTTGTCATCAACCACGCTTTTAAGCCTCAGAGTGAACTCTTTGCATATCCGCCGAGTTTCTTCGTCAAGAACCCGACATTCGATAACTTCATTGAACTAGGAAGGATTATTTCTTCGTCTGGGGTGCCGTTCGTCCGTTACTTATTTAACAGCGTGCTCGTGACGACGGTCGGCGTTTTCCTCGCCATCCTCTTCACGGCCTTATCGGCCTACGGCTTGTCCAAACTCAAGTTCAAAGGCAAAAAATTCCTCTTTGAACTCAATACGATTGCGTTAATGTTCGTTCCGATTGCGGTCCAGATTCCGCGTTATATTATCGTTGCCAAATCCGGTATGATCGATACCTATGCCGCGCATATCTTGCCCATGATCACGATGCCTGTCGCCATGTTCCTAGTTAAACAATTCGTCGATCAAATTCCGAACGACTTTATCGAATCGGCGAAAATCGACGGCGCTTCCGAGATGGAAATCTTTATCCATATCATCGTCCCGATGGTGGCGCCCGCCTTAGCTACGGTCGGTATTTTGGCTTTCCAGATGATTTGGAACGATACTTCAACCTCAACCCTATTCATTAATGACGAAAGTAAACGCACGATGGCCTTTTTCCTTACGACGCTCACCGGCGCTCAAGGCAACAGCGTGGCCGGTCAAGGGATGGCGGCGGCCGCTTCTTTGATCATGTTCGTTCCTAACCTCGTCCTGTTTATCATCTTACAAAGCAAAGTCATGAATACGATGGCCTATTCGGGGTTGAAATAAATGAAAAAGCTGTATGCAATCCTCCTCGTCAGTGGTTTAGTCTTCATCGCGAACCCGCGGTTTGTTTCAGCGAGCGCGAATGGGCTGCCATACAGCACGTACACCTATAGCACCTCGACGAACCAACTCGTCCGGACGCAAGATGCCTATCTGCCTTTATCAATTCAGGACAATATCGCGGGTTTGGAGCTGAAAGAACCGCAGGACATCACGGTCGATGCCAACGATATCATTTATGTCGCTGACACGGGCAATTCCCGCATTATTAAATACAATCTTGCCGATGACACCGTCGCCACCTTTGGCGAAGGCATTTTAGACCAGCCCACTGGCGTCCATGTCGACATCGAGGGCAGCGTCTATGTCGCCGACTTTGGCACTAAAGCCGCTTATAAATTTGTTTATAACGATGGCACGGGCGTTTATGATTTGGCGACCACGTACGCGAAACCCGTTGGCACACCATATTTCTCCGATGAAGACGCGTTTGATCCCACCAAAGTCATCACCGACCGCGGGCTTAATGTCTATATCTTGTTGGCCGGCAACATCAACGGTTTGGCAGAGTACGAAAACGACGGAACGTTCTTTGGCTATTTCGGCGGAAATCGCATTGCTGATACGTGGGATAACACGATTAAATCGCTTCTTTTCGATGAACAGCAACGTCGCGAATGGTTCCAGATGATTCCGAAACCGGTCTATAATATCGCCGTCGACCCTCAAGGGTTGATTTTGACGACCACCAAAACGGAATCCGGATATTTGAAATTGAATATCGCCAACTATGTCTACAATCAGGCCGAATGGGGCTTTGATAACGTCGAAGATATCTTTGTGGGCCCGTATAATACGGTGTTCACGATCACTTCTGATGGCTATATCGTTGAATATGACCCTAACGGGTCGACACTCTTCATTTTCAGCGGCCCGGACAGCCAAAACCAAAAAGGTCTCTTTACCACACCGACAGGACTTGCGGTTGACTCCAAAAACAACATTTATGTTGTCGATAAAACCACGAACGCACTTCAGGTTTTCGTCCCAACTGATTTTGCCGTTTTAGTCCATCAGGCCATCGATTTATACTTTCAAGGCCGTTATGCCGAATCGCTTGGCCCCTGGACCGAAGTCCTAAAGATGAACCGTCTCTTCGACTGCGTGACCGCGTCGGTTATTCCAATGCTTTTTGTGAAGTCCGTAACGCCGCCTTGCTTCAAAGTGGTTCACTGATCATTTGGGTGATCATCATTTTCATCGCGCTGGCGCTGCTCAATGTCTTCGTGCCTTTCATGAAAACAATCCGAAAACAAGTCAAAAAGTGGAATACCTCGCTGAAGGAAATCAAGCTTTACCGTGAGAGTTTATTCCCGTTCTATATTTATTCACACCCCGTTGATGGGTATTATGGCGTCAAACGCGAGAAGAAGGGATCCAACCTCTCAGCAACCATTTACTTATTAGCTTTCTTTGCCATGTACATCGTTTGGATCTATTCGACCAGTTTCCTCTTTAACTCGCATATTCCGTCCGAAATCAATTTCTTCGAGCAAGTCATTACTGTCTTTGTCCCGTTCTTCCTTTGGGTCATCGCCAACTATTTGGTGTGCAGCATCCGCGATGGTGAAGGGAAATTATCTGATGTCTACCAAGCTTCGGCTTATACGTTGCTCCCGATGATTATCACATTCCCGATTTTAACGTTGCTTTCTCATGCTTTAACGCTTAATGAAGCCTTCCTTTATCAGACGATTTTGATTGTTGGCGTCAGTGTCACTGTCATCTATTTCATCATCATGGTGAAGGAAATTCATTTCTATGATATGAAGCCCACTATCGGCAATATCTTGATCAGCATCTTTACCGCCTTAATGATTTTAGCCGTACTTATCATCGTCTATTTCCTCTTAAACGAAGTATACGGATTAATTTCCGATATTATCCAGGAGGTGTTCAGCCGTGGTTAAACTCTCTCGCTTCGCCCTTGTGGCCATGCTGAGCATGCAAACGGTATGGTTTGCGGCGCTCGCCGATACCCCAAAATATCTCTCGTCAAACGCCAATGGTGACAATTTTACCTTCATCGACAACATGCTTTTGGAAAGCTCGCGTTATACACAGACAGACACTGTCGATGCCGGCGTTTTAAACGATTATCACGATACTTACACGCTCCATTATACGGAAGCGGAATTGGCATCCATGGGCTTTACCGCCATGCTTGAAGACGACAATCTGAAAGTCTATTTCGAGAAGAACTCCTTCTCAGTCATCGTGGTGAATAAAGACAGTGGCTACCAGTGGTCTTCACGTCCGGAATTCCAAGGTTTCTCGGGAACCCGCGAAGACAATACTGCAGCCCGTAACTTGATGAACTCGGGTTTGTGGGTCGATTATGTCTTGAAAGCGAAGGTTTCAACATCGAATATCACGACGTCATCGCTTTATACTTTGGCAGAAACTAAATATCAGACGGATGGTTCCTATCATAGCGAGAACCCAGATCAAACCCGTCCATATTTATTGACGGCCGGTTCTTATAACGAAGCGAAGGTTTCCACGGCAATTACCAGCACGTCGAGCGAGTCCTTTACGGTCGCCGTTTCTTTAACCACGTTGGGCGCCAACCTTGACGTCTCGGTTTCGCTCGTGAACGGCGCATTAGACGTGACGGTTATCAACGATTCCATAACGGAAACGAGCGATACTTATCAACTTACCGATTTGACGCTCTTCCCATATTTAGGCGCGGCCCGTGAAGATAAAATGCCCGGTTACATCGTTATTCCGGATGGCGTCGGTGCTTTAGTCAGAACCAATAAATACTACAACACCTATTTCCAATCGGATTTTTATGGCAGTGACCTTGGATATGATAAATACACTATTCCGCAATTAAGCGTCCCGATTTACGGCATCGTCCACGAAGTCGGTGGAAATGGTTATTACGCAAATATCCTTCAAGGATCGGAAAACGCTACTCTGATCAGTACTTTCTGGGGAAAGAGCACCCATTACCAAAGAATCGCCAGTCGCTTTAACCTCAGACAAATTTACCGAAACATCATTAACCAAGCCGGAGACGGCTATGACGCCGTTACCGATGACATTATCGACAGCAATTATCAAGTCCGCTATTCGTTCTTGTCCGGGGCTGATTCCTCTTATGTCGGGATTGCCAAAGACTATCGCGATTATTTGATGGACCAAGCGATATTGACTCCACGTGAAAAAACACACAATGACGTAATCCCGATTTCTTTAAGCTATATTTTGACAGAACGCGAACCTGCGTTTATTGGGACCGCTAAAGTCACGATGACAACGCCGAATCAGGTGAAAGACGCCTACCTTAATTTTGACCTTAATGGTCTTAAAAACCAGCAAATCACGATGCTTGGCTGGAGCAAAGATGGATTCGTTAATCGCGCGCCTTACCAATTTAATGTTAGCCAACGCAGCGACTTTACGGAACTGGCCCGCCGTATTGTCCGTGATGGCAATTCAATTTATATCAACGACAATTATGTCTATTCAACGGATTTATCGACGCGCGTTTCTTTTAACCGTGATGTCGCAAGGAATCTATCCAAACTAAAAATAACCAGCGGCAGCAATGACTTAAGTAATGATAGCCGACAATATTATCATTTATATCCATCTTCGAGTTTAAAGATGGCAACTGACGATATCAACGATATGAAAAATCTCGATGTTTCCGGAATGGCGTTAAGCACGATGGGCGATACGTTATTCAGCTATTATAATAACGCCATATACTCGAGATCTGATTCCATTGCTAAATATCAACAAATTGCCGGGCTTTATAATTCATTGACCTTGTCAAGACCGAGCGCTTATCTCTTCTCTTATATCGACGGGTACATGAATTTGCCGATTACGAATAGCCAATTTGATTATTACACTGACCTGGTGCCGTTAATTCCCATTATTCTCAAAGGATCGTTATCGTATT
>JAPLKQ010000174.1:1105-8645 GCA_026387995.1 Bacillota bacterium | reverse complement strand
TCAGCATCAATGTCGGCAACGTCCCGAGGGCCGCAAAGACCGGGGTCCAGGTATCCATCGATAAGATGCCGCTGCCGAAGAAACAGATGCCGGCCACGCCGACGCTCCGCATGATGAGGGCGACGAAGAAGAAGGTCCAAAATTTCATTTTGCTGGCGCCGGCAAAGAAGCAGACCAAACTATCCGGAAAATAGGGTAATAGAAGCGCTAGGGCGATAAAGGTCGGGGACCCCGTCACTTTATTAGCCTGCTCATAGGCTTTGTCGCCAATGGCCCAGCGGAAGGGTTTTACGCCAATCTTGCGACCCAGCCAGTACTGAATTAAGGAAATCGCAAATAAGCAGATTGTGGAAAGGATGAAAGCATTCATCGTCGGATGAAACAGCATGTTGGCGAGGTAGATAAACGAACTGCCGATCCCGCCGATAAAGAAGAAGGCACTCGTAATGACGATGAATAATGCGGAAAAAACGATCCATGACCATACGCCCAAGGAGGCGATGAAGGTCTTAAAACCGTCGAGAAAGCCAAAAACGGAGTCGAGGACAAATAAAAATCCTAAGGTCCAACCGATTGCCATCACGGCAATCGTCACGATAATGACTAAACGTTTTCGCTTTTTTTCTTTCGTCTCGTTCACGGATAGGACTTTTTTCATCTTTTCGTTCTCACATTCTATTTAAATTTATCAGTTCATAAGGGATGACACATTGGACATCCATGGGATGTGTTTATTATACCATCTGCCTAACACCTTTGGAAAAGGACCTTGAATGAGTGAAAAATGACGTTTTTTGAGTTTAGAAAAATAAATACGACAATAGCTAGAATCCACCCCAAAAATATATTCTCAAAATACTCATTGTAATTTTTCGCCTTTTGCATAATACTTAAGAGGCATCACGGTAAAATAACATATTTGTTTACATATTATTAACAAACGTCTACAATAGTCGCGTGTTGAAAAGGCATGGTTCGTCATGCCATCTAATACTATGCTTTTTACACGAAAAAGACTCCATCCTACGAAGGGAAGCGCTACTATGAATTTAACGAAAGCGGCCGCTAAACAATATATTTATAAACACAGCCCCAATATATCGCCCAAATTCCGTCCCCTCTTCCACCCTGTGGCCCCCATCGGCTGGATGGCGGATACCTGCAGCGTGGTTTTTTACCGCGGCGCCTATCACTTCTTCTACCAGTACAATCCCTATAGTACTTCCTATGGCCCAATCCACTGCGGGCATATCGTCAGTTATAACCTCACCCACTTCTATCCCTTGATAGTCACGCTGGCCCCCGACCGCGACAATGTGCTCGACTGCTATGCCGGCGGCGCCCTTGTCAATCCGATCCGCCCCAACAGTATGCTCATCGCCTATACGCAGCGCTTTGATACCGGTGCCATCGTCGAACGCCAAAATTTGGCGCGGACCAAAGACGGCATCAATTTCATCAAGAATCCCGGCAGCCTCCTCAGCGAGGAACATTTGCCGCCCGATGCCGCCCTCACCGATTTCCGTGACCCGCACCCCATCATGCTCGGGGATTACAACTATGTTTTCTTGGGTTCCAAGACACTCGATAATGTCGGTCAGGTCCTCGTTTACCGCGTTCACAACCTGCTTCACAGCCAATATTACTTTACGATTGGCCCCAATCCACGCTTCGGAAAGATGGCGGAACATCCCGATTTCTTTACGCTGAACAACAAGGACGTCTTGCTCGTCTCGGCGCTGGACGTCACCCCCACTTCCGAGAACGGAAACACCGCCCAAAGTCTAGCGCTCATCGGCAAAATGGACTTTGAAAACAAAAACTTTAAAATCGATTAAGTCTCCGAAATTGATTTAGGCCCCGACTTCTTTGCGGCGCAAACGCTGCTCGACGACAAAGGCCGCCGAATCATGGTGGGCAGCATGGTACGGGAAGGCAAACCCTTCTATCCCGCCGAACTTGGCCTTGGCTGGTCTGGCCTATTGACTTACCCGCGTGAATTGTCGATCAAAAAAGGCAAACTTTTCCAATACCCGGTGTCCGAACTTTCGAAGACGCCCACCAAGGTTTTTCATTTCGAAAACAATGTGCTTGTCAATAAACACGCTGATTTATTCGCCGATATCAACACGACCAGCAATAACTCGATGGACTTCGTGAATCCCGAAGACCCCGAGGATTATTTCACGATCGCGATCAAAGACGGATATGTGATTTATGACTCGATGCACGCCAAACACGCTTCGCAAGTGATACGGAAGACGCGGCGCGCGTATCCGGGACACGTTAACCTCCGCGTGGTCCTCGATTCCTGCAGCATTGAGCTTTTCATCAATCTCGGCGAAGAAGCCATCACGTCTTTAATCTTCATCGATAACGAGTTCTATCGGATGAGTCTCCATGGCAAAATGGATACGCTCCTCCACTCCAGCGGATTCTATCGCGGAAAGATTCCCGAAGCCGCGCGTTAATACCCTACCGCATAAAAAAAATCCCTCGGTTCTATCGTCGAGGGATTTTTACTTTTAAAGTCCTTTAGTTTTTCTTATTTATTTGTCCGGACATGATTTCGGCTTTATATTGTTTTTCGCCGACTGACATGATACCGAGAACGCCAAGTGAATCGAAAATCTTTTGGAAGACATTTCTTACTTTATTCATAATATCGCACTCCTTCATTACATAGTATTGGACTGAATCTCCGAGCGGATAGTTTCTCGAAGTCTCATATCATAGCACTAAATGAAGGTAAGTCAACATCCACGCTTACGGCACGAGATAATTCAAGTACCACTGGCTTTGGAAGATGGTGATATTTTTTTCGCTGGCGCGGTTGACAACGACGCCTTGGACGTAATAATCCAAAGTCCGGGTGGCACCGGTCATGGTAATGGCGGCGCCATCGCTATGCATCGTCAGCGTGCCGTTAATCCCGTTCCAATAGACTTGGTCGGTATGAAGTGAAAAATTATGGATCGCCGCGTAATAAGGGTGTTGGACCTCCACCACGCCACTGGCGGTCTGATTGACCAAATCGATGGCTCCCGAAATAAAAACATAATCAGGTTTCAAAAACACCTGCAGAAAAGTCCTTCCGTTAGAGCCATTGCTGGCACTTCCATGATGGGCGCCTTTAGAAACCACGACTTGGTCAGCAGAGATGAGACCCGGATAATTGCTGCGGACGCCGGTATCGGTATCGACGGTGGAATCGCCATTCATATAAAAAACGGTATTATCGAAAGTTAAAAGAAAACAGATGGAGGTGGTATTGGGATCACTCGCCGTGCCGCCGGGAGCGACGTAACAGTTGGTGTTCAAAAATTGGAGCGACATCCGCTCACTGATATGGTAGATTCCATCGGAATGCATGATGAGTTCAGTAATCGGATGATATTCGCTGCCCTTCGAGACATAGGAAGAGCGGATGCTTCTATAACCGCTCGTATAATTGGCGCCGGTATAGCCATAATCGACGATATTCGTGATGTTTGTGATATTGGACCAAGTCGATGTAGAAGCCAAACCACCGTAATGATCGCTGTGTGCGTGCGTTACGACCAGCATATCGAGGACATGGTCCGTGACATAGGTGTCGAGCACCGCTTTGACATAGGGGCCATCGGCCTGAGCGCCGCCATCGACTAAGATTTCATAGTTTCCGTAATCGAAAAGGGTCGCATCGCCATATTGGTCATGCATCTCAATTGAATAAACGTTGAGTTCGGTCGAATTGGTTTCGCTGGAAAGGTAATTCCCGGCGCTCCCTAAAGTAAAAACCGAACTTCCAGTGATCGCCGTGCTATAGGAAGTCATCGAAATCGATGAGCTGGGGACTGAATAGGCCGACGAAGAACTGCTACTATTAGACGATGATTCTGAAGATGACGACGAAGTTTCAGAGGATGAAGAGGTTTCGGAAAGCGAGGATGAACTTAACGAACTGCCGGTCGTTGGCGTGCAAGCGGTGACTAGCGTGAATAACAATAAAAAGAACGGCATCTTTCCGCGCCGGAAAATGGAAATATCGAAACGATTATCGTGAGTCACCATTTTTTTCCTCGGTTCTACAAAAGATAAACGTATGAACTTATCATTTTATTGATGAGCGGTATTTGGCAAGCAAAGCTTGAGCGGCGGTAATGCCGTCAATCGCTGAGGTCGTGATGCCACCGGAATAGCCGGAACCTTCGCCACACGGATAGATGCCTTGGAAGCCGACGGCTTGAAGGTCATCGCCGCGGACAAGGCGGACGGGCGAAGAGGAACGGGTCTCCACCGCATATAACAGCGCATCCTTATCAGTAAAGCCTTTAAAATGCTTTTCGAATTCAGGTAAAGCGGCACGAAGTGATTTGACGACAAAGTCCGGCAGGCATTTCTTCACTTCATCCGGGAAGATGCCGACTTGGTTGGCGGTCTCACGGACTAGTTTTTTGGTGGGAACGTCGGCCATAAAATCACCGACGGTCTGGACCACGGCGGCATAACTCTTCGATACTTCGTAGGTTTTCCGTTCATAAACGCGTTGCAGTTCCATGCCCGCTAACGGGTGAGTGCTCGGGAAATCGCTCGGGTCGACATTGACAAGAACGGCGCTGTTGGCAAATTTACTGTCACGGGCAAAACGGCTCATGCCGTTAGTGACGCAACCGCCGAGTTCGCTGCTGGAGGAGATGACCGAACCGCCGGGGCACATGCAGAAAGTATAGACGCCACGGCCCGTTGGCAGATGAACGGCTAATTTATAATCCGCAGCTTTGAGTGCGGGATGGGCATAGTATTTGCCATATTGGGTTTTATTGACGTCTTCTTGGATATGTTCGATGCGGACGCCCATTGAGAAAGGTTTTTGTTCAATGGTCAATTTCTTTTCATAGAGCATTTCAAAGGTGTCGCGGGCGCTGTGGCCCAGGGCCAATAGGACGTTATCGCAGGGGATGATCTCTTTTTTGCCGAGATGTTCGACCGTGATGCTTTGCAGTTTCCCGCTTGGCGCGGTAAAGCCGACGAACTTTGTTTCAAAACGGACTTCGCCGCCTAAAGCGATAATCTTCTCACGGAGATTTTTGACGATGTGGAGCAGGTTATCGGTGCCTAAGTGCGGTTTGGCTTGGTATTTAATTTCGGCAGGGGCCCCCACTTCGACGAACTCATTCATTAAAACATGGACGAGATCGGTGTTTTTCCCGCTCATCAGTTTGCCATCCGAGTAGGTTCCGGCGCCGCCTTCGCCAAAGTGGATGTTGCTGTCAGGATTCAAAATCCCATTTTTATAAAAGTTAGCGATGTCGAGTTCACGTTTCTCGACCGCTGAGCCCCGTTCGATAAGTAAAGGCTTCGCGCCCATTTTCGCAAGCGTCAGGGCGGCAAATAAGCCAGCCGGGCCGGCGCCGACGATGTTGCAGTTGAAATAGATATCGTTCTTATCCCGGGCGTCAATCGATTTCTTGGCATATTGGAAAGAGACGACGTCGTTATCCAAGAGGCGGAGCCGTTTATAGACTCTTTGTTTGACGATTTCTTCGGTCTCGTCGAGGGTCATGCGGACATTTAATAGTTCAATCATGGTGGGTGATCCTTTCATTGATCGAGTCGGCAATCAAACTGCCGCTGGCAAAGGCGAAATGGAGATTGTAACCGCCGCATAGGCCATCGATATCCAAGACTTCCCCGCCCAGATAAAGACGCGGGAATAGTTTGGATTCAAGAGTCTGGGCATTCACTTCGGAAAGGGCGACGCCACCGCTCACGACTTGGTTATTGGTGACGTGATAGCCGAGGTTGACAGCGAAGCGGAAATGTTTGAACAAATGGGCCATTTCCGTAATTGAAGCTTCCGTAATCATTTGGAGTTTCAACCGATTGATGATATAGAGCCCGATCATCTTGGAAAATAAACCGACGAAGAATTCCGGGGCCAAACGTTCAGGATGGAGGGCGTGCTTTGAGAGTAGCATTGCCTCGACCGCTTTTTCCGTTTGTTCGGGGAATAAATCTAACTCGACATCGGCACGGGCGACGGGGCCGACCACGAAAGCACGGGCGAGGAAACTTGAAAGTTCAAAGATGGCAATCCCCGATAACGCGTCATCCTTGAATTGGATTTCGCCCTCGGTCGTATATTTCTTGTTGCCGTCCACGAAGATGCTGGCGCCGCATTTGATATGAAGGCCGCTTAATGAGCGGATATTCTCCTGAACGCCGATGGGACAAACACACGGATAGAGTTCGGTATAGTGATGGCCGGTGGCTTTGATCATTTTCGGAAGCGATGTCGCAGGCGCTTTCGGTCCGTAACCGGCGTTACTTCCCGTGGCAATCACGACATAGTCATAAATCTCGGTGCCATCGATGATAAATTGTTTTTTGGCATTCTGCTCGAGGGCAAAGACTTCGTAATTCGTAAGTTCTTTGACACCTAATTCTTTGTTAGAGAGCCTCAAAACATCAAGATAAGAATTGGCAGATTCGCTATACGGCCAGATACGCCCTTCTTCATCGATTTTGGTTTGGAGGCCTAAAAGTTTGGCAAAGTCCAAAAACGCTTCCGGGCCAAAACGTAGGGAGGGTCTGACGAATTCCGGATAATTATAAGCTTCGGGGGCGACGTGAAGATTGGAAAGGTTGCCTTTGCTGTTGCCCGTCATCAGGATTTTCTTCCCGACGGTCGGGTTCCGTTCCATGACCACGACTTCGAGGCCGGGGTTTTTACGTTTCAGTTGGTTGGCAGCAACGAGCCCACAGGCTCCGCCGCCGATAATCGCGATTCGCGTCATAGGACCCCTTTCTCGCTTTTAGACATCAGCGCAAGATACTTTGTCATAGTAACCACTTTTCCCTTAAAAGTAAACTTTTACATTCATTTAACAGCGTTTTCATGACTCGTGGGCAAACAAGGATTAAAAAATGACTTCTAGATTTATATCTAGACTCATTTTACGATAAAAGCCAAAACGACGATATAGGTACTTTTCGATGCTTCTCGTTTTATCGTTTGTGTAGTCACGAAAACATAAAAAAGGAATACAATAGAAAATAGATTTATAAAATTTGCGTTTTTTGTTTCTCTACTGCGGTCAGAAAAGCGATATTTTCGGAGGAAAATAAGCAATGAAAAAAATCACTGCGCTGAGCTGCCTCGCCTTGCTTGGTTTTTCGTTACTTTCGTGCACGCCAAGCTCTGTCGATTACTACACGGACGATGCCCCACTGGAGTTTGCGCTCTCAAGCGAGCATCTGAAGATCTTGCAGATTACCGATCTGCATATGACCTATGGGATTGGTTATAACGACCAAAGAACCCTCGATTTGATTCGGGCTATGGCCAAAAAGGAAGAACCCGATATCATCGTCATCACCGGCGATATGTCGATGTCGCCTCAAGGCCCTTCGCTCTTCAGCCAGCTATATCGGAATATGGAAAGACTCGGGATTCCGTGGACCTTTATTTTTGGTAACCACGAGACCGATTCCAATGACTATTCCAAGTACCTGAGCCTCGTCAAAACCTCATCCACTTTATACTTTAAAGTCGGGC
>JAPLKQ010000174.1:0-1084 GCA_026387995.1 Bacillota bacterium | reverse complement strand
CCACACGACCTTCGGTGGCCATGCTTTCTATAATCTCTATTTAATGGATTCCCATACCGAGGATGAACCCTATTATGCCTATGACTATTTCCGCCCTGCGCAAATCGCATGGTACGAAAGTCACGCGGCAGCGGATTTCGCCAATCACGTCAACTCCATTGCCTTTATGCACATTCCCTTGATGCAGTATACGGAATATGCCGATTATACGCTGGTCGACGGCGCTTGGGGCGAGGCTGTTTGCAACCAAGGCGTCGATACCGGTTTCTTTGCCGCGGTCGTCGCTGGCAGAGTGACCAAAGGCATTTTTGCCGGGCACGACCATTTGAACAATTATAGTTTCATGAAGGACGGCGTGCTTCTCGCTTACGGGAATTCGACCGGTTATAACGGATACGGCACGACGCCAAAGGGCGGGCGCATCATTGAAATCGATGCCGCTAAAACACTGACCTCGTACATCGTGCTCGACAGTGAGGTATTTTAATGAAAAAGCGTGATAAAATCTTCGTCGTTTTCGCCCTTTTCTTCTGGTTTGTCGTCGGGCTATTCTTCTTCAATTCCTATTTATTCGCGATTCTACCGGCCGCCGGCTTGGTCTGGTTCTTCATGGGAGGCAAAAAACATGTTTGAGTTAGCGATTAATATCATGATTTACGCCTTCTGGATTGCTTTTATCGGCGGTCCTGTCACGCTTTTCTTGATGCGCTTATATTACGTGTATTCCCACAAATTAAAAGGCAAGGTCGCCACGCTAATCTTAGCTTTACCGCTCTCGCTAGGTTTCTATTATTACCAACCGGAAAGCACCAAATACAAGACAGCGTACAAAATCTTGTCTGGTTTCTTCTTTGCCGCCATCGTGATCGCGTCGCTCTTCATGATTTACGAGCATAAGTAAAACGCCAAACATTCGATGATAAATAAAAAGGCCGAGGTTTTATTGGAATAAACCCCGTTCAGTAGACACGGAATAAAAAACCGTGTCTTTCATTTTGATAATCTAATTCTGCCGTGATTATAGAATTTCAACCAGTCTTTGACAATCCCGATATATTGCTCCAACGAGGTGACATCGTTGTTA
>JAPLKQ010000199.1 GCA_026387995.1 Bacillota bacterium | reverse complement strand
TGGCATTCACACAATGCTGGAAATGCTTGTTGAGTATTTGCCAAATCCCAGCGAACTGAAGCCCTACGCCGCCATCGGCGAAGATGGCAAAGAAGTCATTCGCAAAACCGTTTCGAGCGAACCCTTCAGTGCTTATGTCTTCAAAACCATTTTTGACCAATATAAAGGCACCACCAACATCATTAAGGTCTGCTCCGGCACCTTGAGTCTTGATGACGAGGTTTGGTGCCCCAATACGCAGCAAATGGTCTATATCACGCAGATGTTCTTTCTCAGTGGTAATAAACAAACACCAGTGACTAAAGTATTTGCAGGCGACATCGTCGGTTTAACGAAACTCGAACATATTTCAACTGGCTTTACGCTCTGCGAAAAAACCAAACCGATTACTTATCCAAAAGCGAAGTACCCCACCGCCGTTTATTTTAGAGCCATCGCCGCCAAGAATAATAAAGACGAAGAAAAGTTGAGCGTTTCTTTAGGCAAAATGCAAATTGAAGACCCCTGCCTTGAAGTCACGCGCAATCATGAGACTAAGCAGCTTCTCATCGGCGGTCTCAGCGATTCCCATTTAGCTTATATCCTCGAAAAAGTCAAAAATATCTTCGGCATCGTCGTTGACGTCATGGAACCGAAGATCAATTACCGCGAGACCGTCCGTAAAGAAAACACCGCCCCCGGCCGTTACATCAAACAATCCGGCGGCAGCGGCTTCTATGGTGTCGTCGAAATGCGCTTTGGACCAAGCGGCAGCGAAGAAAACATCTTTGAAGAGGACGTTTTCGGTGGCGCTGTCCCGAAAAACTACTTCCCCGCCGTTGAAAAAGGCTTCTTTGAATGCGTCAAACAAGGGCTTCTCGCCGGATTCCCCGTCATCGGGATGAAAGCCGTCCTCACTGATGGCAAATATCACCCGGTGGATTCGAACGAATTAGCCTTTAAGATGGCTTCCATACTCGCTTATAAAGAAGCCTATATGAAATGCAGCCCCACCATCTTGGAACCGATCATGAGGATTGAAATCAACGTTCTCAATGAATTTACCGGCAACATCATGAACGACCTGAACCAACGTCGGGCCCGCATCACCAGCATCGATGAAAAGGCCAATAACACGCAGCAGATTAGCGCGTTAGTCCCGGAATCCGAGATTCTCGATTACGCCACGAACTTGCGGAGTCTCTCCCAAGGCAGCGGTTACTTCAACCGGGCCTTTGATTCCTATCAGGAAGTTCCTGCTCAGTTCATCGACGACATCATCAAAAACAATTCGATGCTACTGCACGCCGAAGCCAAGTAATCAACAAAGAAAAAGTGCCACCGCGATATGGCACTTTTTTTGTATGAAGTTCTTCCATTTCATCAGTCATTATCGTTTTCGTCATGATAGGCTAATCGGTAGCCGATGCCTAAATGGGTAATGATATAACTTGGTTTACTGATATTTGGCTCAATTTTCTTTCTTAAAGACGCCATATACACGCGAAGTGAGCCCATGTCGTAGTCCATTAGTTCAGGCGTCACGCCACTTCTAAGTTCGCTGAGCAGCATTTTGTAGGTGATGACCTTCCCGGCGTTTCTTGACAGATAAACAAGCAAACGGTATTCCGTTGGAGTTAAGTGCACTTCCTTATCATCAACCGTAACTTGGCAACTTTCATAACTTATTCTTAAACGCCCGTCAGTAAAAGAAGTGCCATTGAGCAAATTGGATTTTAGGCGACGTTTAATGACACGGAGACGGGCCAGCATTTCCTCAATGCTGAAGGGCTTCGTAAGATAATCGTCAGCGCCAAGGTCAAGCGCTGTGACCTTTTCTTGGTCTTCATCCCTTGCAGTAACGACAATAATGGGTTTTTGGCTATATTTCCGAACTTCGGCGATGACTTGCATGCCATCGATATCAGGCAATCCCAAATCCAGAATGATAAAGTCGGGATTCTTGATTAAATCCATTTTTAAACCAGCCTGCCCGGTTGCGGAAATCTCTAAAACATATTCATCCTTAAGGAGCAATGCAAATAAACTTTGGATTGTGGGGTCATCCTCGATGAGTAAACACTTACACTTTTCCATCATTTTTTTTTCTTTTTTATGAGGATTCCGCCACGGATAGACTGTGCTCAGGAAAGTTCATTTTAACGATGACGCCTTGAGGGGCGTAATCGCCAATTTCAATCGTGCCACCATGCGCGGTCACAATTGATTTAGCGATGTAAAGGCCTAAACCAAGGCTGCGCGGATTATCGTTGCTTTGCTTTTTGGTAGTGTAGAACATCGAGAATAAATGATTTCGATCTTCAGCCGCAATGTTATCTCCAGTATTAGAAATCGCGATCGTGATAAGATGATTCGCCGAATACGCCGAAAGGGTAATCACATCGGCGGGTGTCGTGTGCTCGATGGCGTTATTGAGTATATTAATTAGGGCTTGGCACATGAGTTTGGCATCGCAAAACATACGAAGGAAGTCATCGCTGATTTCCACTCGGACTGAACGCTTTTGAATATCTTGATTTGCGTGTTTCATCGCTTCGCCGATTAGCTCCGAAATAAAATTCATCTCAAATTGGTATTCCGGTTTGCTTTCAAGCCGCGTAATTGAAAGAATGTTTTGCACCAGTTCCTCTAGCCATTTCGACTCTCTGTAAATCGATTGGATAATCGCTTCTTGCTCGACGGGGTCGTGTTTTCTGAGTAATAATTCGGCATGGCCCGATATGCCAGTTAACGGGGTTCGCAAGTCATGCGATACGGCCCGCAAAAAAGCGCTCCTCGTCTTTTCGTTTTCAAAAAGCGTCTCCGTTCTTCGTTTTTCGGCTAGGATAGCGTTTTTTTCTAATTGGGCCGATAGAATCGACAATATGGTTGAAAAGAGCGAGGATTCGAAATTGGTCATTTGGCGAAGCGGCTCGAATGCGATTACGCCGAAAACATCGCCCATTTTCCCGGTAATGGGATAGTAAGAGTATTTTGCTGATGGCAAATTATCGGAATATTTGCCGACTTTTTGCTGCTTTTCATAGGCGAGGTCGACAATAGCCAATTCATGTTCGTTAAATAATGGCAACGGGCAATCCGTGGGTTTTGACAGAATCGTCCATTTTTTGCCTGGGCCATGCGCAAGATACGAAAAAGACATATGGAACGTTAGCGCACACTGCCCAAGAAAGCATTCGATGGCTTTTTCGGATGTTTCGGCACCTTCGATTTTTTGACTCGCATAGAGAATGGTTTCCAAACGCTGGCTGTTGACGACCGAAACATTTTTCTGTTTTTTAAATGCTTTGGTCAAAGAAACGATGATAAGCGAGGTGAGCAACATGACAAAAGTAAACCGCGGTTCCGTAAAGAAAAAGTCAAAAAGGAGAACAGAGAAAAATGAACATATGCCGCCCAATAAATAGGAATCGACTCTGATTGAGATAAAAACAATCGCCAAAATATAGACAATAATGATATTTGATTCGCCAAAATTAAAAAGATAGAACAAGAGACCAAGGCCTGTTGCCAGCACCAGCGCAAGAATGGACAACAGGAACTCGCTGGGTTTGAAATGAAAAGCGATTTTAGGTTTTTTTATTGAAGGCTTTTTTATTTCGTTCGGAATGACATAAATATCCGTGTTCGGGAGACGGCTAGTCACGATGTCTACAAAAGTATCATGTTTGGAAAACAGATGTTCTGCCGATACCGTCTTGCCAATCACGATTTTCGTGGCATGCACTTCTTTGGCGTAAAGCGCGATTTGTTCAGGAACGCTTTCGGCATAAATAGTGACATTTTTAGCCCCTAGATTTTCTGCCAATTTTTGGTTCGCCAATACTGTTTCTTTATATTGCTCTTGCGAAGTTTGGATATAAAGAGCAATGAATTCGGCATGAAAAGCCTGCGCAAGCGTCTGCGCAGCTCGGATGACTTTTGGATTGGAAGGCGAGGAACTGATGCACACGATGACCTTTTCTTTTATCCCGTTTTCATCAATGACGTTTTCTGACATCAGTTTTTCGGCTGTTTTCATCAATGACATTTCACGAAGAACAGCAAGGTTTTTATGCGTGAAAAAATGTTTGAGAGCCTGACTTATTTTATCTTCCTGATAAATTTTTCCTTGAATAAGGCGTTCAATTAATTGTTCAGGCTCGATATCAATAAGCTCGATGTTATCGGCATTATCAAAAACAAAGTTTGGAATCGTCTCTTTGACTTGGACGCCGATCTTTGTAAAAAGCAAATCATTCAAAGATTCAATATGCTGGATGTTGACGGTCGTCAGCACATTAATTCCGTTCGCCAATAGGTCCTCGACGTCCATATAACGCTTGGGGTGCAAAAAATCGCTGGGATTTGTATGGGCCAGTTCATCGATGCAAATATATTCCGGCTGGCGTTTCAAAGCCGCATCTAAATCAAATTCGTTCGTCGTCAAATTGAAATATTTATTGATTTTAGGGGGAAGGATTTCTAGCCCTGCCAAGAGGGCATTGGTTTCAGGACGGGTATGCGGTTCGATGTACCCGACGATGACATCGTGGCCTTCATCGCGAAGTTTTCGGGCAGCCTGAAGCATCCCATAGGTTTTGCCGACACCCGCGGCGTAGCCAAAAAAGATTTTCAGACTTCCTTTTTGTTCGATTAATTCGGCATGCACTTCGTCCATATTTTTTCCTTTGGAACCGTTATGAGATGATTCCGTCAAGCGTTAAATTCACAAGCAGGACATTGACATAGGCGTTTCCGAAAAGCCCTAAAAACTTTCCCGTCGTGTTCTTTTTGATGGCATCGGCGACGATCATTTTATCGATTCCGCGGCTTGCGGCAATGCGGTCAATCTGGTATTCGGCGGCGGGCACTGTAATGTCGGGATCCATACCGCTGCCGGAAACGGTAACTAAATCATAAGGGATCGGGATACCTGCCATCGTCGGATGCGCATCGGCAATCATTTGCGCCCGTTCGGCAAGAAGCGTGGCA
>JAPLKQ010000108.1:4187-4772 GCA_026387995.1 Bacillota bacterium | reverse complement strand
TTTGGGCAAAAAAAAGAAGACGAAAAACTATTAGCCGACCGTCGTGATTTCCTAGCGAAAGAATTTGCCAATACGACACCAGAATTCACTGAATACGGCAAGAAATTCCTTGCCAAAAAGTATCACTTCATCGTCAAAGGCGACGAAATCGTTTACTTGGCCGAAGACAAACTCGCGGTCAATGACGTGTACAAGAGCGACGAACTCAAGATGCAGATCACCGTCACCGCGCTTCTTGATGAAAAATTCATCTTCGACCCGTTTGGAACCGAAAAGCTCCAACTCGTCTGCTGCAAAGCCAAAGTCAAATAATTAAACATTAAAATAATATTGTTTAAAACGTTCAATCCCCGAAGTGGGTAACCCTCGGGGATTTTTGGGTTATAGAGAGTCTTATCATTGAAAAGCCAAGGAATATTGCTTTTTCGTGGTTATTCCTTTTCTTCGGGTTTGGAACTACCGGCGCTCGGCTGTGGCAAGGGTTCATTTTTTAATTGACCTTTCCGCGTGTCATTCCGCACCATAAAGACAACGAGTATGATAATCGCTGCAACGATGGCTATAATCACTAACGCCACGACACCA
>JAPLKQ010000108.1:2529-4165 GCA_026387995.1 Bacillota bacterium | reverse complement strand
AAACTGAGCGCGTTCGCCGCGAGCGACCAGGCAAATCCAATCACTCGCCGGTCATTAATATAATAAACCAAGCCTTCTACCAGCACGATACCGATTTCAAAGAATAAGGTGTTTTCCCAATGATAGTCCAGAAGCATCCAGTAGGAAAGCCCCATGAAGAGCGTCATCGTGAGATTAGTAATGAAATTTATGAGCAGGCAAATGATGAAGAATCGCTTATCGCGGTAACCGACGGCGAAAAAGAATAAGGGTTCGATGATAAGCGTAATGACAAGCGGGAGAATAATGTAGGTCATTTCCATAGATCCACATCACTCGCCATTTTTAAACGATGATTGGCTAGAACGATAATCGCAATATTCAGAAGCATCAATCCGATGGTGACGAAAATGGAATAATAACTGGCAAAGAAAAGGCCGGCATAGAACCCGGGAATCAGCGTCATGGCAGCGATTCCAAACGCCGTCGCCGTATAATGAGGCATTGCCCGGATAATTAAATAGAGGGTAATGGGCATGGCGATGTTGATGGCCAAAATCCCGACGATCGAAAGGACGGCATTATGGGTAAAAAACAAACTGGCCAAGCCGAGAACAGTGGAAATAATGACAGTCACCGTTACGCCAAAACGATCCGCGAGGAACCCGCCGACGATTTTGCCGACACCAGCCGCACAGCCAGCCAAAAGCACCCAAAGCGCAAACGATATCTCGTAAGTCACGTACTTTCCGAGGAATGCACGAACGAGAATCGCCACGGCAACCAACAAGAGCCATGGGACTTTGATCGGGGCGGCCTCGTCGCTGCGTTCGATGACGGTCATCTTCACGAATTGGAAAGCGGTCAAAGCCACTACCGTCAGTAAAAAGAAAACGGTCGCGAGATCGGTATTATCGGGAAAGGCCCAGGCGCAGGCAAGGCCGATGGCCCCCATGCCGACAAAAGCGCCAAGCGGCCACTTTTTTTCGTTTGAATTGATGATGATTTTGCCACCGGCGACATGGAAGATGGCATTGCCGAGACCGAGAAAAACAACCCCGGCCCAAGGGCTGACATCGACAAAGAGAAAGCCGATGGCGAGCATCGCCAGGCCAATCGAGACAAAATGTTTAGGTGCCGTTTTGTCAATCAAAAAGCCAAAGAGCGGCTGAGGCAAAAACGCCAAAATATTGTACACCAAAAAGAGCCACGCCAGCCCTTGGTAATGAAGGCCCAAGGACAATAACGAAAAGCTGGCGAAATAATCGACAAAGAAATGAAGAAACATCAAGATAATGAGCATCAGCATAACGTTGGTTCCATATGGTATTTATTTTACATTACTTTACTTGTTTTTGCTCGTTAAAATGATGACGGGTCATGGAAAAGTGCGAAAATCTTAATTTTATTGATATTTCTTATGGTAAAATATTTTTAATTGAGCCGTTAAAAATAGGAGAACCCCTTATGTTTAAAAGGATAAGGAAATTCATCAGCTTGATGGAACAAAAAAAAGCACGTCTTTTAATCTTGGTTTCCATCATCATTTTCAACATTGCCCTATGGGTCATCACGTCGACTTTGGCCTACTTCATTGACCCCGCCCGCTACGGAAATTTTTTCAATGCCCTGTTAACTTCAGGGATGAGTTGGATCA
>JAPLKQ010000108.1:1182-2471 GCA_026387995.1 Bacillota bacterium | reverse complement strand
GCTCCAGCACTGACATGGCCATCCGCATCATGTCGCTGGTCACCATCATCGTCTCGATGGTAACCTTCAGCGGCGGGATCATTGCCTATGTCGCCAGCTGGCTTTCCTCATTCTTCGACCGTTCCGAGGAAGGCACCCACAAATTATTCGTCTACGACCATATCCTCATCCTGAACTGGAACATCAAAGCTCTAGAGTTAATTGCGGATTACGCAAGCGCAAAGGGCGCAATCGATGTCGTGGTCGTCAGCGAGCATGACCGAAAAACCATCGAAGAGTCGATTGCTAACCGCCTTTATGAAAGCAAAAAAGAAGGCCAGACGAATCGCATCAATGTCATTGTCATCAAAGGCAACGTCTTCTCTAAGCAAGTCCTCGACCGTGTCTGCCTAGCCTCTGCCAAATCCGTCATCATCTTGTCTGATGTCAAGGGCGTCCCGTCCGCCAAAGGCCATAACGCCGACATCAATGCCTTAAAAACACTGATGTTAGTGACGAAACTCAGCACGAATCCTGAACAAACGGTGATTGTCGAGGTCACCACTGACGAAACCCGTCATCTCATCCTCGAACAAATCTGCTTAGACCAAACAGATAAAACCCGCGTCATCCCGCTCCTTTCCGATGAACTGATGGGAAAGTTGATCTCGCAAATCTTGGTCTCTCCCGCCCTCGTCCAGGTTTACTCGCAGCTGATGGTCACCGACGGTGCCGAATTCTATCCCACCGATCAGTTCGATCCTCTCGAGTTCGCCAAGACACATGATCATGCGATCCCGATTTATCAAAGCACAAATAAGCTCTATGCCATCGCGGAAAAACATGAAGACATTCACAAGGTCCGTAAAGAACCGTTGACGGCAATTCCCGAGGTAAAAATCGCCGCACGGACCGAAACCCGCCCGATTTCGCTCGAAAAAAAAAAAAAAAATAATAAACTGCATTTTATCCTCGATTCCATGCGGGCCCTCGAGGATGACTGTAACATCAAGTCCAAAGTGACGCTGATCGAATCGGATGATGTCGAGACGATAAAAAAGAGCATCGCCGATATTCCCACGATAGATACCATCCTGCTCCTCTCCGATGAGCATCTGCCGAAGGACGAACTCGACTCCAAAGTATTAATCACTTTGCTGCTGATTCAAGATATCGAAAAACTCAAGCACGCGAACGTCATTGTCGAACTGCTCGACCCCCGCCACTTGGATATTGCCCAGAGTTACAGGATTCAGCATACCCTCATCAGCAACCGCTATATCAGCCATATGATGGCCCATATTAGTAAG
>JAPLKQ010000108.1:0-1061 GCA_026387995.1 Bacillota bacterium | reverse complement strand
CGGATCCGGCGTCTCGTCAAAAGAATTCTATGCCTACAAAGCCAGCTACTTGTTCGAGGCAACCTTCCCGCTCGTCTTCGCGTCGAAAGCGCACTTCGTCGCCGCCGTCTGCCAAGCTTCGAAAGGGGATTTCCTCGTGCTCGGCGTCATCCGCAACGATACGCTTGAAATCCTCAGCGGCAACCTCGATCAAGGCGGACCCCTTACCCTCCAACCCGACGATATCATCGCCGTCGTTGCCTATTAATCATTACGAAAAGCATCCTTCCAAAAATGGCTGGACGCTTTTTTTGTCATTCGCCTATGTTTTATTGTGCTAATATATTTTTAAGACTGAGTACAAATAGGAGAACATCATATGTTCAAACGCCTCAAACAGAGCATCAGCGTGATGCGGCACAAACAAGCACGTCTTTTTCTTTTACTGACGATTATTCTCTTCAACGTCGCGTTGTGGCTTGTCACTTCGGTCCTCGCCTATATCATTAAACCCGGATACTATGGCGATATTCTTAACGCTTTGCTTACTTCTGGCCTCGTTTGGATTCTCGATCCGGGCAACTATGAAGCCGAGCACGCCGAATTGGCGCTACGGATTCTTTCGCTCGTGACCATTATCATTTCGATGATTACCTTCAGCGGCGGCATTATCGCCTATGTTTCTAGTTGGCTCTCCTCCTTCATCAACCGTTCCGAAGGCGGGACACGGAAACTCTATGTCTTCAACCATATCCTGATTTTGAACTGGAACATCAAAGCGCTTGAACTCATCGCGGATTACGCGGATGACGAGGACGCTGTCAATATTGTAGTCGTCAGCGAGCATGACCGTCAGGAAATCGAAGAATTGATCGCGACTCGGCTCTATGAGCATGGCGCCCATAAAATAAACAAGAAAGTCAAAATCATCGTCGTCAAAGGCAATCCTTTCTCGAAAAAAACGATTGAGAAGGTTTGCCTCGAAAAAGCCCGCTCGGTCATCATTCTTTCCGATGAATCTAATCTCACCTTGGGCAATGGCCACCACAACGACATCACGGCGATGAAAACGATGATGCTTG
>JAPLKQ010000143.1 GCA_026387995.1 Bacillota bacterium | reverse complement strand
TCCAGTCGAAGCTACGGAAATGCAAGCGAAAATCGCCGCGACGATGGAACATGAATTAGACTACAAACAAATGGCCCACGATGCCTATGAAACCAGCGATAAAGTCAACAGCGACGCCATTGCCAACTCGGTCGCGAACACGGCCTTACTCATCGGCGCTCAGTTGATCGTCTGTTTCTCGGAAACCGGCGAATCCGCAAAGAGAGTGTCCAAAGCCCGTCCGTGCGCCCCAGTGGTCGCCATCACCAATAACCGCTGTGCCGTCATGCAATTAGGTTTGGTCTGGGGCATTCATGGCGTGCTGATTTCCAATATGCCTCAATTTATCGAAGATATGGAAGTTTTGGCCCTCTTCAAAGCCCGCCAACTCGGCTTTAAACCCGGTGACCACATCATTCTCACCGGCGGCACACCGACCGGCGCCGGCAAGACCAACTTCATGAAAATCTTGATGATCAACGAGCTCAGGGATATTTAACATGAAGAACGTGATCGCCCTTGATGTCGGCGGGACCAACATCCGTGCCGCTGTCATCGATGAAAACCTGAATATCGTTAAAGTGATCCGCAAATCGACTTTGATTGGGTCGATTAACCTTTTTCTGGAGCAGATTTGTTCGCTGATCGATGAATTGAATCCGAAAGAATCACGGAGCGCCGCAATCGTCGCCGGCGTCCCCGGAAGAGTACGTTGGGACGGCTTTATCGATGCTCTCCCCAATATCCATATCGATAAGATTCCCTTAAAAGCCTTTTTGGAAGCCCGTTACGGACTCCCTGTTTTTGTCGCTAACGATGCCGAAGTCGCGGCGTTGGCGGAAGCCATTGCCGGCGCTGGCAAAAATCTTAAAAGCTCCTATTTCGTGACCATCTCCACCGGTATCGGCGGTGCTTTAGTGGTCGATAAAAAACTTAAGAAGGCATCGTACGAAATCGGCCATACCCTCTTCCCCTACCGCGGCGAGTATTATGAATTCGAGAAAATCGCCTCAGGGGTCGGCATCGAGAAACTGTTACAGATTAACGGCATCAAGATTGACCAGACGTATCAATTCTTCGAAAAAGTCAGCGCCAATGACCCCCTCTTCATGGGCGTCTACACGGATTGGCTCGATTTATTGGCCTCATTCTTCCGTTATATCAAACACACGTTCGAGCCGGAAATCATCGTTTTATCCGGCGGCGTCATGAAATCATCCTCCGTTTTTTTTGCGGACCTTCAAAAGCGGATTCCGGACGTTCTTCTCTCGCATGCCCACTATGAACAAGACGCGGGTTTAATTGGGGCGGCATGTTTTGCCTTCTCGATGTTATAATAGACTGCAATCACTTGGTGATAGAAAAAGGAGAAACCTATGAGCAAACTCATCGTCACGTCCGACTCTACTTGCGCAATTTCCCGAGCTGAAGCCGAAAAACTTGGTTTACCCATAATGCCGCTGAACGTCATTGTCGATGGCAAGGAATACCATGACGGGATTGACATCACGAACGAACAATTATCCGCGTTCATGGTCAAAGGGGCCAAAATCCAGACCAGTACCCCGACGCCCGTGGAAATCGAAGAATTTTTCAATAAAATCTTTGCTCAAGGATACGATGAAATCATCCATTTCACGATTTCCAGCAAATTATCTTCTATGTTCGATTTGTTCACGCTAACGTGCCGCAACCTCTATGGCGATAAAGTCACCGTCGTCGATTCCCTCGCCGTCTGCTCGTTCATGGGCAACCATGTCCTGACCGCTTACGAATTAGCGAAATCCGGAAAGAAACGTGAAGAAATCGTGAAAATCATCGCTACGCGTTTGGCGAGCGAACGGATCTTCTTCATTCCCGAATCGTTGACTTACCTGAAACGTGGCGGACGCATCTCCCCCGCCGTCGCTGCCCTTGGCAACCTGATCAACTTAAAACCGGTCTTGGCTTTCAAGAATGGCGCTATCGAGAAAGACGGAGCCACCCGCAATATCAAGAAAACGATCCAGGAAGAATTAGTCAAGATGAAATTCAAGGCCTATTCTCCTAAAAAGTATGAAGTCCATGTCATTATCTTTGATACTTCCGCCGCCACCCTTGAAGTCGTCCGTTCGGGCATTGAGAAATTCTTGCCGGACTTCGACGTTAAAGTCACGCCTATGTCCATCAACGTCGCCGCCCACGC
>JAPLKQ010000027.1 GCA_026387995.1 Bacillota bacterium | reverse complement strand
AGAACCCGTCAAGAAAATGTATCGCAAATTTCATATCGAACATGATGAAAAACGCGATGACTTCGCATCGATGAAGGAAGTTGTCTATCGGCGTTATTCAAGACTAATCGATGAAAAAAGCTCGTTGCCGGATTTAATCATTGTCGATGGGGGGGAACCTCAGGTCCATGCGGCTGAAAAATCGCTCGAACGTCTAAAAATCAATATCCCTTTAGTGGGTTTATACAAAAACGAGAAACATCAAACCAAAGGATTGATCGATCGCGAGGGCAAGACCTATAGCATCACAGATAATCCGCCCCTATTTTTCTTTTTGATGAGAATGCAGGATGAAGTGCATCGTTTTGCTATTACGTTCCATCAACAATTACGGAGCAAAGCCATGAGCCGTTCATTACTGGACGATATCGAAGGCCTTGGCGAAGTCCGTAAAGAAGTACTCCGTAAAGCCTATCCCAGCATTGACGACCTCAAAAAAGCAACGGTGGCGGAACTCAGTCAATTAATCCCGTCTGCAGTCGCTGAAAAAGTATTTGCCAAACTCGCTTTGCCGCCCGACGATAAATCTTGAAATAACGACCATTTGTGATATATTATATTAACTGCGTCCCCATAGCTCAGCTGGATAGAGCAACGGCCTTCTAAGCCGTAGGTCAGGCGTTCGAGTCGCCTTGGGGACACCATGCGAATTAACCCACGAACTTATCGGGGGTTTTCTTTTTACTTAAATTATTTTATAATTTAGACCGAGGCAAAACATGGAAAATTTACAGATGCTGCTTGAAAAAGGCGAATACCAAAAAGTGCTCGAAAAAACATTAAAGTCACAAGATGTGGTGTCGCTCTTTTCACGTGCGGCGGCCTACCTTGGCCTTGGCCGTGACGAAGATGCGCTGCGCCTCATCGCCAAAGAACATATTGAGATGGAAAAGAAGTTGCCTCAATTAATCAAATTGCATGTCGAACTATTGATCACGCTTCGTAAATACGACGAGGCATTTGATGCCATCAAACACTACGGCGATTTACCCTATTTTTCACAAGAATGCGAAGAATTAATTCGCGAATATCCCAAGAAAATACGTCAGGCCGAAAATGCGGCCTCAAGCACCGGACGGCTTGACGACCGTGAGATTATCTCGACGCTTTCAGGACAAAACGAAGCAAAAATCCTTATTATTCTAGAATACATTACGCGCCAGAATCCAACGCGTTATATTGCTCCGATCAAAAAGCTTCTTCTAAACCCAGTCAACGACTTCGTAAAAACGTTTGCCTTATTGATACTCGTTTCCGAAAAATATCAAGAGGAAGTCAAGCTTCTGAAAAATGACCGGGAATTCGCAGTTGTGCCTTATGAGTTAGATCCCCCGTTCGAAGGTCCGCTCTATGAAGAACTCGTTTCAAAACTTCAACGCCATGGAGAAGATCCGTATGTCGTGAATATTGCCCTAGAGATTCTCCGCAACTACATCATGGCCATCTATAGTTTATACTATTCTTCGTGCATGAAGCACATACGAAAGAGGAACAACCATGAAAAGAGAAGTTAAGAAATTAGAAAATTCCAAAGTTGAAGTTCTTGTAATCTACGAAACCAGCGAATGGCAACAAGCCTGCACGAAGGCTTTTGATAAGATTTCCAAAAACGTTCAGATTGACGGTTTCCGCAAGGGCAAAGCCCCAGCGAGCCTCGTCAAAGCCAAGGTCGAACAAGGCCAGATTTTTAATGAAGCGATCGATGCTTTGTTACCGGTCGCTTATGAATCGATTCTTAAAGAAGAAAAATTACAACCTTGGGCCCGTCCCGCGGTTGATGTAACTAAGTTAAGCGACACGGAACTTGAAGTGAAGATTACAATCGTCACGGCTCCGGAAGTCAAACTTGGTAAATACAAAGGACTCCACGTCGAAAAGAAACGCGTTGTCGTTACCGAAAAAGACATTAACGAAGAACTTGTTAAACTCCAAGGCGAAAATGCCGAAATGCTTTTAAAAGAAGGCCCAGCGGCTCTTGGCGATACTGTTGTTTTGGATTTCGAAGGCTTCATTGACGGCGTCGCTTTTGAAGGCGGCAAAGCCGATAACTATTCGCTTGAGCTTGGCTCACACCAATTCGTTCCTGGATTTGAAGAACAACTCGTTGGTTTGAAAGCCGAAGAAAAGAAAGATATCGTCGTTACTTTCCCGAAAGAATATGTTGCCGAATTAGCTGGCAAAGTGGCCACTTTTAAAGTAACTATCCACGAAGTCAAAACCAAGAAGATTCCGGAAATCGGCGAAGCGCTCATTGCTGAACTGAACATTCCTGAAGTCAAAACCGTTGATGAATTGAAAGCCCATGTCAAAGGCGACATCCATCACAAGAAACAAGAAGAAGCGAACAAGGTCTATTTCGAAGGTTTGCTTAAGCTTATCCGCGATGACAGCAAAATTGAAGTCGCCGATGAAATCGTACGCGACGAAGTCGCCGCGATGAAGGAAAATTTGGCCAAACAAGTCGAAGAAAACGGCTTAAGTATTGAAAAATACTACGAAATCACTGGTCAGACCGAAGCTAAAGTCGAAGCCAAGATGAAAGAAGACGCTTTGACCAACATCAAATCCGTTTTGGTTCTTGAACAAATCGCCAAAGCCGAAGATATCCAAATCACTCCGGAAATCATCGATTTCGAAATCGCCAAGATTGCCGATCAATACAAGATGGAATTCGCCAAAGTCAAAGAAATTCTCGCCAAAGACATGGACCGTTTTACTGCCGATGTCCGTTCGCGTCATATCAGCGAATTCTTAACACATAACAACGACTAAGAAAAAGTGGGTGCCTGACATTTATCTTTCTAAGCCCCCATTATTCCTTAAGGAGGGAAACTTATGAAGAAAGAAGATGTAGCTTTACCTTTATTAATCACGCGTGGTCTAATATTATTTCCAAACAATCCGCAAACGATTGAGGCGGCACGTGGGTTTAGCGTGATGGCCATTGAAGAGTCGAAGCGAGCCTTTGACGGGTTAATCCTCGTCGTCGCCCAAAAGACACCAGACAAAGACGATCCGCAACTCGAAGACATGTATCAAATCGGCACCTTGTGCCGGATTTCGACCTTCACTCAACAGAAGAATTTCGTTCGCGTCAAAGCGACGCCGCTTTCCCGCGTCCAAT
>JAPLKQ010000140.1:1114-1773 GCA_026387995.1 Bacillota bacterium | reverse complement strand
GATACCATCAAGTTGATGGCCGCCAATAAGGAATACCTGGTCACCGAAGTCGGTATCCGCACCCCGAAAGAAGAAAAACGCGACATCCTCAATAGCGGCGAAGTCGGCTATATCGCCGCCCAGATCCGCGATATCAAGGACGTCCATCCGGGCGAAACCGTGACGCTGTCGCGTGATCCCGCTAAAGAAATGCTGCCGGGTTACCGTCATTTAAACCCGATGGTTTATTGCGGCTTATATCCCGTCGACTCCAAGAAATACCTCGAACTCAAAGATGCCTTAGAAAAGCTGACGCTCAACGATGCCTCGCTCCAATTCGAGCCCGAAACTTCGCAAGCGCTCGGCTTCGGTTTCCGCTGCGGCTTCCTCGGTCTGCTCCATATGGACGTGGTCCAAGAACGGCTGGAACGCGAATATGCGCTTGACCTGATTTTGACCGCCCCAAGCGTCATTTATCATATTTACCTCACGGACGGAACGATGATTAAACTCGACAACCCGTCGAAACTTCCGGACTTGACGTATATCAAAGAAATCCAGGAGCCGTATGTCATGGCTTCGATCATGACCCCGAAAGATTATGTCGGCGCCCTGATGGAACTCTGCCAAGAGCGGCGGGGCATCTATATCGACCTCGAATATTTTGACGAGACGCGCAT
>JAPLKQ010000140.1:0-1099 GCA_026387995.1 Bacillota bacterium | reverse complement strand
AACTGCCGCTCGCGGAAGTCGTTTACAATTTCTTCGACCGCTTGAAGAGTTACTCGAAAGGCTATGCCTCCTTCGACTATCTTTTCAGTGATTATAAAGCTTCCAATCTTGCTAAAATGGACATTCTCCTCAATGGCGAAATCATCGATGCGCTCTCGACGATCGTCTTTAAGACCGGCGCCTATAACCGCGCCAGCGTCATCGTCCGCAAACTCAAAGACATCATTCCCCGCCAGCAATTTGAAGTCCCGGTGCAAGCCTCCGTCAACGGCAAGGTTATCGCCCGCGCCGATATCAAGGCCATGCGGAAAGACGTCTTAGCCAAATGCTATGGTGGCGACATCTCCCGTAAACGCAAACTGCTCGACAAGCAAAAAGAAGGCAAAAAACGGATGAAATCGATCGGCTCGGTCGAGGTCCCGCAAGAGGCTTTCATGACGGTTTTATCGCTGGATGACGACGATTGATTATAAATTTATTTATAAAGTGCCGATTTTCACTGCCTTTAATATAAATTAGTAGAAAATTAGTAATTCGGTGTTTTTTGCGTTTACTTTTTGGCGTTATCAAGATAATATTAAGTATACGAGGTGAACCCTATGGCTAGTAACGACTTAGCACTCCGCTTCAGCGATGAAACCTATGCCACTAAATTAGAAGTTTCCAAAGCGTTAGGAACTTCTCTGGTGGATACGATTTGGTCCAATATTATCGCGTACCGAAGCCATTTTACACGCGTTTTATCATTACGCAATATTGAAAAAACGCCTTTCAATGTCGTCTTGACGCCGACCATCATGGACCGCTGCACGTCGCTCGAACGGAAATTGTCGAAAGTCTTGCTCCGTTATTCCCGTTTAGCCCCGAATGCCCCCGGAAAAGCGAAACTCCGGGTTGAAAACTATACCAAAATCCTTTACTGGGTGGCCAAAAATATAATTTAGCGGTGTCGGAAAACTTCCTTCACACCTTGATTTTAAGCAGCATCTCCGCGCTTTCGCCGGATCAGATGATCCTGCAGCGTTACCAAGATGCCCTCAAGGCTTCGGAAATCCATTACCGCGACCCGCTCGATGAAAACTTCTATGCCAACGCCTAT
>JAPLKQ010000210.1 GCA_026387995.1 Bacillota bacterium | reverse complement strand
TTTCCCGCGGCGATTTCAAACGAGAAGGTATAGGTTCCGGCTGGGAGATTGGCAAGCGTGTAACTGATCGTAAAATCAATAGCGGCGCCAGTATACAGCTTTAACTGCATGTCTTCCTGTGCGCGGTCGGCATCGGCTTCTGCGGTCACGACGCTGGCCGTCGTTCCGGTCAAGGTCCAACCGGTCAAACCATTTTCAAAAGTTCCGGCAGCGTTGAAGTCCGGGATGGTCGTGCTCACTTCCGGCGCAGTGACCGTTATCAGGAAAGTCGTGCTGACATCGGTATTATTCGTGGTGCAAGTCACCGTGACTTCACCCGCGGCAATAGCCGTGATGAAATGATTTTGGATGGTGACGATGGTTTCGTCAGGAGCCGTAAAAGTATAGGAGTCAATGGAGGTCGTCGGCGTGAAAGTCACGTCCGGTTCGACCACGTCCCCTACCATGATGTTCTGGTCATCGACATGGATGGTATTGGCGACGCTGGATTCGCTGCTCGTGCCTCCGCATCCGCTCAAAAAGCCAACGCCCATAACGACAATCGCCAGTAAACTCAAAAACTTCTTCAACATAATGATTCCTCCTTGTTTTATCCTTTGACCGCTCCGGCGGAAATGCCTTCCACCATGAAGCGTTGTAAAGCGATGTAGAGAATGACAGACGGGATGGCAATCAAGATACATCCCGCGGCAAACATCGTGAACTGGCTAGAGATCCGGTTCTCCAACGTCATGTTGTAAAGACCGACCGCGACGGTCATATCGGCAGGATCACGTAAGATGAGACCCGCTAAAATGTAATCGGTCCACGGAGTCATGAACGCCATCAAGGCCGTGTAGATGATAATCGGTTTGGCCAGCGGTAGGAAAATCTTGAAGAATACTTGGAATTGATTGGCGCCATCAAGAATCGCGGCTTCGTCAATTTCTTTAGAAATGGTATCGAAGTAACCTTTGGAGACGAAGAAGCCAAGGCCGGCACCGCTCACGTAAACCAAGAGCAAAGCCCAGATATTGCCGATGAGTCCTAAGAGATTGAGAATCAAGTAGACGGCGATCATCGCCATGAATCCGGGGAACATTCCCAAAATCAAAGCGATATTCATGAGCGGCTTACGCATTTTAAAACGGAAGCGGCTCAGGGTATATGCCGTAATAATCGTGAAAAGCGTGGTCAGGACGGTGTTTACGACAGCGATGACAACGGTGTTTTTCACCCAACTGAGGAATTTAATGCCCGCCGTCGAATGGAAAAGCTTGATGTAATTGTCAAAAGTATAGGCGCTTGGGAAGAAGGTCGTCGACATAAAGCCGTTACCGACACGGAAACTGGCGGCAATAACCCAAATAATCGGGATGAGCCAAACGAGCACGAGGATAATAACCAAAAGGTTACTCCAGATGGCGTCGACGATCCGACGAGAAGTCACAGACGGTTTATTTTTCATTGCCGGAACTCCTCCTCTCGTTTATAGGCGCTGCTATTACGGAAAATGAGTAAAGATATAATCGCCGAAATAATAAACATGATGATGCCGATGGCCGCGCCAAGGTTATATTCCGGATTATTTTGCATCGTTAATTTGTAAAGCCAAGTAATGAGAATATCAGTCGATCCGGCCACGCCGCCGGTGCCTTGACCTAACGGTCCACCGCCGGTCAATAACCAGATGACGTTAAAGTTATTGATGTTGCTGACAAAGGAAGTAATGAGTAAAGGCGTCGTCATAAAGAAAATATGCGGGAACGTTATTTTGCGGAATTGCTGGCCTTTGCTTGCGCCTTCGATGGACGCAGCTTCGTAATAATCTTTTGGGATGTTCAGTAATAAACCACTAATCAAAAGCATATAGAAAG
>JAPLKQ010000034.1:3016-9538 GCA_026387995.1 Bacillota bacterium | reverse complement strand
CGAGTAAGGCGCCGAGGATGCCGAGAATGAGGCCCTCATAAAGGAAGACAAGGCTGGCGTCACCGTCTTTAAGGCCCATCGCCTTGAGAATCCCGATTTGTTTGGATTTCTGCATGACGATGATGGCGAGGACGCTGGCGATGCCCAGTACGACGGAAATCATGACGAACACTTGAATCATGATGCTGGAGATGCTTTGGCCTTGAAGGCCGCTGAGCAATTCTTGGTTATTGTCAATCCAGTTGGTAACGACTAAATTGCCAGAATTCAGAGTCGTTTCAATGCTTGCGGCAATCGTTTGGGCCTTGAAGATATAGGCGTCTTTAATCTGCGATTCGATGGAGGAGACTTTATCGCCGACGCCAAGCAAGTCTTGGACATTGGCGAGCGTCGTAACACCCCAAGAACTATTCAGGGCGCTCACCTTCATATCGAAGAAGCCGACGACGGTAAAGGTTTTTAGGAAGTACGCCTTCCGTCAATTTCTTGTCGAAGCCGTAAATCTGGTTGGCCTTCGAAAAGTCAAAACCGCGAAGAGTGGTCGGCTGTGTTTCGGCGCCGCTGATTAAGGTGCCGCGGGCATCGAGAGTCGGGGAGAAAACTTTGATTTGATCGATGGTTTGCAGTTCGCCGACCACGGCATCATAGCCGTCGATATAGCTTCCAGCGGGCGCGCTGATCGTGATTTGTGAGGAACTGCCGATGGTTTTGCTGACCAGGCTCTTCTGTAAGCCGGTGATGAGCGAACCGATGAAGACTTGAACGGACACGCCGACGGCGATGCCGAGGACGATGACGAAGGTCTGGGTTTTCCCGGACTTCAGGAAACGGGTCGCTAAATGTAAGGGGAGGTTCATTATTTGGCTCCTCCTAACTTGGCGATATCTTGACCTTCATGGATATGGAAATCAAACGTGACATGGTCGGTGGCGCCGGGTTGTTCAAAACCGCGGCCGCTAATGACGATTTTGACTGACGGATACTTCGCTTTGACGAGGTCGATGATTTTCTTGCTGACTACGACGTTAAAGTGATTCGTGACATTAAGCACCAAATAATCGGGTTTTAACACGCGAACGGCCGAAAGCACGTCGTCACGCTCCGTATCGGTACCGATGTAACGGCTATCGAATCCGGCGAGCAAGAAGTAGTTATGGACGATGAGGGCATTGATTTCCTGATATTCGCCGCTAGGACAGAAAACGAGGACCTTTTTCCCGTTTTTGGTGATGGATTTAACGCGTTCCATGACGAAGGGATAAGTGGCGCCCGTAAGGGTGCGGATGATGGATTGGCGGAAATGTTCTTTCCAAACGCAAATCTCGTGGTCCTCAAGTAAACACGTGAAGTCGAGGAGCGCCGGAGTAATCAAATCTTCATAGAGATTCTCCAACGTGATTTTTTTCTCGCGCAGTAAATTCAAGACATAGCCGATGGCCCCGTCTTTATCTTCATGATCGAGAAAGGCAAGGAATGATGGGTAATATTGATTCATAGAGAGCAGTCCTTTCTTTGTTTAACTTCGTTATTATAAATGATATACGTTTTTTTGGGATAAAGGATGCTTAACAACGCTTTGCAAAACAAAAAAACCGCAAATCACGTGGTTTGCGGTTTTCAGTCAGTCTCCCGATTGGATATTTTCAATTGGCGGTTTTTTGCGTTGACGTTTTTCCGTAATCACGAAATAGACCCCTAGGATCATGATGGCGATCGCAATGAAAAACCAGTAGTTGGGGAAAGTCCAAAAGATGAGGCATGAAAAGAGAACCCCGAAAAAAGGCGCGCTGGCAAAGAAAGCGCTCGTCTTACTTGCGCCTAAATGCCGCTGTGCGGAGATAAAACAGAAGATGCTGACTCCGTAAGTGACTATGCCAATACCGATGGTCGCGGCCGCCATCCCGTAATTCGTGATACGCTCGCCTATTAGAAAAGCGATGAGGAGCGAACAGATGCCGACGCCAAAGCCCTTCACGAGGGTGACCTGAAGCGGGTTCTTGGCGGATAATTTACGGGTAATGTTATTTTCAAGACCCCAGGCGAGGCACCCGAGAAGGACGAACAAAGAGCCTGCAGAAATCGAAAAGCCAGCGCTAAAATCGATGGAAATTAAGATACTGGCGATGAAAATGAAACCGATGCCGATGCCTAAGCGGGGCGAGATGACTTCTTTAAAGATAATGAGGGCAAAAAGCGAGGTGACGACAATCTCAAAATTACTGAGGAGCGATACATCGGCGGCAGACGTCATAGTTAACCCAACCATCAAACCAATATTCGCCACAACATCAAGCGCCACCATGAGCGCTAAAAATGGAATGTCCTTTTTCTCAAGTGGTAATTCCTTTTCGGTTTTTTTGACGATTTTTTGGATTAAAAAAATAACCGTCATCCCAAGCCCTGCCCCGAGATAGAGTAAACCCGAGAGCATGGTCGGATTGAAATAGGCGAGCAACAGTTTGTTAATGGGGGTTCCGATGGCATACAAAAGCGCCGAGAAGGTGACAAACAGAATCGCGAGTTTGGTAGTTTTGCTCTTCATAAGGGTCCTCATCGGGCTATATCTTTTTTATTATATGCCAAAAATAGGTTTTGGCAGTAGAGGATTTTAACAAAAAAAGACCGGACTCTCGAGGGTCCGGTCTCTCTAGATGGTTTCTTAGAAAAGATGCACGCTAATAAAGATGTAAGCCATGAGGGTCGCGATTAATGAAACGACGGTAATCTGCGTATTGATTGACGGTCCCGCGGTATCCTTGAACGGATCGCCGACGGTGTCGCCGGTGACCGCGGCTTTATGAGCAAAGCTTCCTTTGCCGCCGTGATGTCCGGATTCGATGTTGTCCCAGAGACCGCCAGAGTTGGACATGAATAAGGCAAGGAATAGACCAACGACGATGTTACCGACGAGGAATCCACCGAGGGCTTTGACACCGCCAGTGAAGCCAACGGCTAACGTAATTATGATGACTGAACCACCGGCGACAATGAGTTCTTTTAAGGCACCTTTGGTGGCGATATCGATGCATTTGTCATATTCAGGGGTCACGCCTTCTTTGCCTTCGCGAAGCCCGAGAATTTCATTAAATTGACGATGGATTTCCTTAATCATCCGTTGAGCGTTGCGGTTGACGGCAAGGATGAGTAGCGCACAGAAGACGGCAGGGACGGCGGCGCCCACTAACATACCGAAGAAGACGACCGGGTCCATGACGTCGAAACCGGTAAGAGTGCCTGGGACTTCAAAGTTAACTTCTTCCATGAAGGCGCCAAGAAGCGCGATGACGGTAAGGCCGGCGGCGCCGATAGCGAAGCCTTTGGTGACGGCTTTGACGGTGTTTCCGGCGCTATCGAGCTGGTCGGTAATTTCTATGGCTTCATCGCCGAGGCCACCCATTTCGGCTAAGCCGCGGGCGTTATCGACAATCGGGCCATACGCATCGTTACTGATAATCATACCAACGATCGAAAGCATGCCAACGGCGGCCATCGAGATACCAAACATGCCACCCGTGGCGGAACCGCTGATGGGGAAGCAAAGGGTATAAGCAATCAAAGCGGAAAAAGCAATGCCGACCATGGCCGGGAATGCACTAATGAATCCATATGAAATACCTGAAAGAATGGTGAAAGCCGGTCCGGATTCGGAAGCTTCCGCAGTCTTTTTGACTGGTTTTTTGCTATCGTCAGTGAAGTAGTCGGTGGCGATGCCGATGATGACGCCGACCATCAGGCCGACGGCGGTGGCGCCCCAAATATTCCACTTGAAATCCAAATCAAGGAAGTAAGTAGCGACGGCGGTTAAGGCAAGGAACACGCCTGTCGTGATGTAAGTGCTGCTATTAAGGGCCCGTGTCGGGTTACCTTTTTTGCCGATGTTAGCGGTGGAAACGCCAATGACGGAAGCGAGTAAACCGGCGGCAGCGAAACAGAAGACGATTGGAATGAAGTTCTGAGTGGGAAGCGTGGCATTCAGCGAAACGGCGATGACCAAAGCCGCCGCTAAACTTGCGACGTTCGAGTCAAATAAGTCGGCGCCCATGCCCGCGACGTCGCCGACGTTATCGCCGACGTTATCGGCAATGACGGCAGGGTTTCGTGGGTCGTCTTCGGCGATGCCAAGTTCGACTTTACCGACTATATCAGCGCTGATATCGGCGGTTTTCGTGAAGATGCCGCCACCGGCTTTCGCAAAGAGCGCTAGCGAACTGGCGCCGAAGCTAAAACCGATTAAAATGCGCGCGCTATCGAGCCACGCGTAGGTGAACCAGAAAACTAAGGTGACGCCAAGCAAACAGCTGCCTACGACCGCCATGCCCATGACGGCACCGCCGCGAAAACCAGCCATGAATGCAGGCTTAATCCCTTTTTGCGAGGCTTCCGCCGATTTGGCGTTAGCGACCGTGGCAATCGAAATGCCGATGACGCCGGCAATGGCGGAAATGGTGGTTCCGGCTAAATACGCAAGCGCCATCGCAAGATTGGGCAGCACGTAAGAGCCGCTTTCGAAGACCCAGATGGGTTTTGGCAGGAAGAGGAAGATGACAACCGCCATAAGGGCGGCGAATTTGGCAAGCACGCCATACTCACGTTTAAGAAAGGTTTTAGCCCCCTTCTTAATTAAATCGGCGATGCCTTCGATTTTCTTGTTTTCGCTTGGAATCTTTTTTACCCAATGCTGAAAATAGAAAGCGACGCCGAATGACAAAAGCGCGACCGCGATCGAGGCGACGTAAATCCAAGTTTGCAGATTCATATTATTCCTCCATGAATCGGTGTGTTAATAAAATTGTATTATAAAATTTTTGTTTAGGCAAACAAGAAAACACGACATATGACGAAATCCTCATGTTTCCCTATTTTTACTTATTTAAGCCTCCGCTTTGTTATTGATCATGATATTTTCGGAAGCAAAATGGCTCTGGTTTCTTTCTACGACAAGTGTATAAAAAGAAGGTTTGTCGTTTGTTTACTCATTCATAGGGTTATGTTAAAATGCGAATTAGAGGCAGTATCCTCAATGCAAGGAGCAGATGTATGGATAAATTCACCAATGGCTTAAAAGCGTTATTAGGCGACAAGAAACTCCTGATCACCGTTATCGTTCACTTTGCGCTCTCATTTCTCTTCTTTCTCGTCATGTTCTTCCCGTTCTTCCGTCTTAACGGTGGAACGCTGAGCCAAAGCTTTTCAATCGGCGATTACACCGCAAGTTGGCTGTTCATCCTGATTTGGATCGTCGCGATGCTCGGCTATCCGGTTTTGATTATCCTCGACATGAAAAAAATCGCTTGGTTCGTCTTATTAGGCCAAGCCGCCTTCGCCGCCCTCATATTCATTCTTGGCCTCTTCTCATTTTTCGCGGCTTACGCGATTTATGCGGTATTCCATCTTGCTTTCGGATTTTATATTGAACCGATTCTCATTGCCCTCATGGCCCTCGCCGGTTTACTTGAAAACACCGTTATGGGCATTGTTTTTAAAACCCTTAACATGAAATAAAACGAACGTACTCGGAGCGAAGCGGTCATTATCCGCATTTTGCTGTCGACAAAAAAAGTGTCCGGTTCTGCCGGGCACTTTTATATTTTATGGAGCAGGTGACGGGAATCGAACCCGCATAATTAGCTTGGAAGGCTAATGTTCTACCACTGAACTACACCTGCGTCGATGGCGGATCAGACGGGATTCGAACCCGCGGTCCCCTCCGTGACAGGGAGGTATGTTAACCGCTACACCACTGATCCATCCGCTACCAAATAGCGAAATAAATCATAACATATAAAACTAATAAGTCAACGCAGTATTCGCAAAAAAAAAGACCAGAACTGCTTAGTTCCGGTCGATGAAGCGGGTGAGTGGCCCAAGCGGGAGATAACCGACGTTGCGGCCTTTTTCCTTGCCTTCGCCAAAAACGATGAGCGTAGGGATGGAATAAACGCCATAGCGAGAGGCGATTTCGCCGACGATATCGACGTCTAAACGGGCAATCGGCGTGGTTTCGCCATGTTCGGCAACGTAGGCTTCAAGCACCGGGGTTTGCATCCGGCACGGGCCACACCATGTGGCGAAGAAATCGACGAGGACTTTCTTCTGTTTGATGAATGCTTCGAATTCGGCAACGGTTTTGATTTCTTTATCTGGCATGATGATGCCTCCTTATTTATAGATAAGCGATTAAGAGCGAGAGGGCATAGATGATGGCGAGGTGGAGAGGATAATAGAGGTATGCCCCATAACGGAACCACGCGGCGTTATAACCACGCTTGCCGTTGTAATGAATGAGGATAAAGGCCGCTAAAATCGAAAAACTCTGGAACCACATCGTGACATAATCCCACTCAGGATTAATCTTAGCAATAATATACCAAATAACGTTGGCCGAAAGTAGCGATATGCTTGCAGCGACGTTCAGGCTGTACTGGAATTCCTCCGTCAGTTTATAACCTTCATAATCAATCTGATAGGTTTTGCATTGTTTTTTGGCGTTTTCATTAACCAAGAGATACCCTAAATAAAAGG
>JAPLKQ010000034.1:0-3003 GCA_026387995.1 Bacillota bacterium | reverse complement strand
GCGGTGGGCAGCAGCGCGAGCAGTTTCTTCTCGCCTTTAAGACGTAAAAAATAGACTGCTAAACCCCCGCCAAGAAGGTCGACGAAAATGTTGCCTGACACGACCTGTTCGCCAAGGAAGAGATTGGCTAGAAATAAGATCAGCCCGATGCTGAAAGCCGAAAGGGCCAAACGAAGGAAATAACCCCACGGTTTTTTGGTGTGGAGCACGCCTTCGACAATCATAAAAGCAAAGAGCGGAAAGGCAAAACGCCCGATAAAGCGGAGCAGGATATAAATAAAGGTATTCGCATAGCCGACGTTATACAAAATGATGGCCCCGACATGGTCGATGGTCATGGTTATGAGAGCGATGAGTTTAAGGGAGAAACTGGAGAAGATAAGCCGCCGGTTTTTCATGCGCTTATCCTATAAGATATGCGTGAGCACATTGGTTAAAAAGAGCGACGTCAAGAAAGAAATAAGGTTATTGGTGACGTGCGCGTACATCGAGGTGGCCAAGCCTTCTTTTTCATAGACGTAGCAAAGGATGCCACCGGCGATCATGTAGTAGGGAAGATTCAATAATTCGTTCCAGACGGCCGCCGTCCCGATGGTCTCAAAGGAAAAGTGGATGAGGCCGAAGAGAATGATGACGAGGATATAGGCAACATAGCGGTTGAGGCGGCGGACTAAAGAAAACATGCCGAGGCGATAGGTAATTTCTTCGCATAACGGGCCGGCGATGACGAACGCGACGACCGACCAAAAGGGATAGGTCGTCATCATCGAGACGATGGCGGTTTCGTTAGCGTTGCTGCTCATATTCACTTTGAGCATGGAGTAGAGAATGCTGACGACCATGCCGCTACCGACTAATAGGAGTCCATATAAGAAACCACGGGAAATAGCTTTGAATTTGCCCATGTCTTTAAAGATTTTGGGGACCACCGGATAAATGATGGCGAGCAAGCACACGAAAAGAAAGAGATAGATGCTCGTATTTAAGGTCATTTGCATGCCGACGCTGGCGATGATCGCGTCGACTTGGGCCGTATCGCTGTATTGACGGCTTAAAAATAACCGGACCAGCAAGATGATGATGGTGGCGATGACTTGGAGTCCCAGCCATCCCGTAATAAAAGCAAGGACATGACGAAAGGCCGGCATTTGAATGATGCCGTTAGGTTTTTCGGCGGGCTGCGCCGCCTTCGGAACTTCGAAATTGGGTGTGTGGCAGGCCGGGCATTCCGGCAGGTTGTCTTCATAGTAGGTCCCACATTTGGGACAAATCTTGGTATTTATCATCGCATAAGCCCTCTTGGTGTTCTTTTTCTTCATCTATCATACTACAAACTTTAAAATATTTGGTATTTCAGTACGCACGCTCGTATTGTATAATATTTCTATAATAGAGGTAACCAACTATGAAAATAGTTTCACTTGTCTCTTCGCTCTTCACCTTATCATCCATTACGGCTAGCGATATCTCAACGTATTTCACGTTGGCTTTCTTCGCTATCCTCTTACTCCTCATCATCGGCTTTCTGATCGGCCTGTGGCGGGGCATGTGGAATTCGGGCTTCCGGCTAATCTTCATCGGCATATTAGTCGTCTGCGCCTTCCTCTTTACACGTAATATCGCTGACTGGTTGGCCAGTTTGGATATCAAAGCGATGATGTCCAATTTTGGCGTTAACCTCACGAATATTTCCTTTCACATGAATTCGACCACGACCATCACTGTGGAAATCACGAATATCAAAGATATGATCATCTCGGCAGTCGGCCAGGTCTATGAGGCCGTCGGTCTTGGCTCCGCGAGCACGACCCAAGCGATTGAACTCATCACTGGCTTAACGATGATTTTCCTCCGTTATATTACCTTTATTATCGAAGTATTATTGATTATCATCATCGGCGAGCCGCTCGCCGCGTTCTTCTATCACGTTATTTTCAAATGGCTGCTGCCGCGCAACGTCCGCAAGCATATGAAGGTTCGCTTAGCCGGCGGCTTCATGAATATGGTGAAAGTCGGGCTGGTCAGCGTCATGATGCTGATTCCGTTCTCCGCGCTCCTCAACACCATTAACCAAGCTTTCCAAAATCCCGATAACGCGACCGCCGAAGGCGTGGACAGCGCTACGTATAACCAAATCATGTCCTTCATTAACGCTTATAACGATTCCCCGTTCGCTCAAGTCTTATTCAACTGGTCGGTCAATGACGAGGGTAAGACTCTCGACGTCGTCCTTATGGATTACTTGACCAACGAAAATATGGGAGACGTCCAATTATCCTTATCGACTGAACTGTATACGATTGCCGGCATCGGCAAGACTATCCTCTCGACCGGCGTTGCCGACGATGGCATGACGGCCTTGACCACCCAACTTCTTTCAAATGAAAACTTAGTAGCATCCTTATTCGTCGACATCGCCAACTCCGGGCTGATCATGAAGGCCATCCCGATTGCTTTGGCGATCGCGATGAACATGGACCAAGTCAAGCAATATGTCGATCCTTCCTTGCTTAACTTCGACGCAGTGGACTGGCATGAAGAACTCCTGAACCTCGGCGATATCGCCGATCAGGTCGTCGCTTCCGGCGTCGTCACCGACGTGATGAATGCCGACCAGACGGCCATGGTTCCGACCGTTTTGAACGATCTTGCGAATCCCGCCAAATACCCCTCGGTCCGTCAGGCCTTAGCCGACATTGACAATTCTGAGTTTTTAGCGCAAGTCGTCCCGGCCGTCTTATACAAACTGGCTCAAGACGATACCGCCCCCGCCGAGAATTTATCGATTTCCGATTTCTTGCCCGCTGATTGGGCTGATTACCAAGACCTCCACATCGGCGAAGAGTTAACGCTTTTCTAAGATTGCTTCTACAATATGGCCAACAATATCGACGCGACCTTCCTGCCCACCCTGATTGACGTTATCTCGAATAGCGGCAGTGGCGGTGGCTCTGCGGTCCAACCGCACGTCCTTAACGCCCAAAGCACCCAGACCCAAGGCGA
>JAPLKQ010000211.1 GCA_026387995.1 Bacillota bacterium | reverse complement strand
TTCTGTTTATGGTCAAAGTTGTCTTCTTAAATCTCTTGCGTAGCAAATATAACATTGAACAATTGGATGTCCACGCGGGGACCATCCAGTCTATTCTCGATGAAATCAAGAAAATTCATCCCGAACTCGATACGAAAGATTTTAGCGAATCCTTAGTTTTCATTAATCAAGTCCGGCTGGCCCACGGCAACCGCTTTCTTCATACGGTCAAAGACGGAGATGAAGTCGTTTTCACGCATTTTCTCGGTGGCGGTTAATCCTCATCGATTCACGACTCCACTTATATCATTGGTCCGATAATATCGGACTTTTTTCATCGGCAGACCGCAAACGTGACGTTGGTTTGATAATCATGTCCCATGGGCCTATAATTTATAGAGGCTAAAAAATGAATCACCCAAAAATTAAAATCCAAAAAAACGGGCCCTATCTCGTGACGGGGGATGTGCCTTTATCAGAAAAAAACATCGTTTCGAACGGACGGACGAACGAGTACCAACCAGGACGCGAACTCCCACAAGCAGCAGAATATGAACTCTGCCGGTGCGGTCATTCTAAAAATGCGCCTTTTTGCGATGGCTCGCATAAGAAAGCCCATTTTAACGGTACAGAAACAGCTTCACGGCAAACCTATGATGACCGCGCGGAAGTGCAGCCCGGTCCCGGTTTATCGATGAAAGATGATTTCCGATGCGCTTTTGCGCGTTTTTGTCACCGTAATGGTCGCAGCGTTTGGGAGTTATTAGATGAATCCAATGACCCCAAACTTCGAGACGAAGCCATCAAGGCGGCCCAAGAGTGTCCTGCCGGACGCCTGGTCGCCATTGACACCGACGGAAAAGACATTGAACCACATTTTTCACCTTCTATTGAAATTCTTCAAGATTCTACGAATAACGTGAGCGGACCGATTTTCGTCAAAGGCATGATTCCGATTGAAGCCGCCGACGGCCATATTTATGAGATCCGAAACCGCGTAACCCTCTGCCGATGCGGCGAATCCGAAAATAAACCTTTTTGTGATGCGAACCATATCCCTGCCAACTATCGTGATCACAAATAAGTAGGGTTCCTTCAAATCTCATATGCGTATCAAAAAGCACTTTGTTCTTAAAAACTACGCTTGAGGGCGTGGTTTTTTGATAGAATAAAATAAAAGGTACACTATGCATTACAAAGAAGCCAAAGGAATATTGTCGGCCACCAACGGGATGAATCTTTTCCGTGGCTGCACGCATGGATGCATTTACTGCGATTCCCGTAGCAAATGCTATCAAATCAACCATGCCTTCGAAGATATCGAAATCAAAAGCAATGCGCCCCTTTTGCTGGAAGAAGCGCTATTAAAGAAACGTCATAAGTGCATGATTGGGACCGGATCGATGACGGACCCGTATATCCCGCTCGAAAAAGAAGTGCAGATGACGCGGAAATGCCTCGAGATTATCGAGCGGCACGGCTTTGGTGTAGGCCTCATCACGAAATCAAGTTCGGTCCTCCGTGACCTGGATTTAATAAAAAAAATCAATGAAAAGTCAAAAGCGGTCGTGCAAATGACGCTGACGACTTATGACGAAGTGCTCTGCAAGAAACTCGAACCTTACGTCTCGACGACTCAAGAGCGGTTTGAGGCGCTGAAGATTTTCCGCGATCATGGCATTCCCACGGTCGTCTGGCTAGACCCGATTTTACCTTTCATCAACGACACGGAAGAAAACTTACGCGGGATTCTTTCTTACTGCGTGGAAGCGAAAGTCCAAGGCATCATTTGTTTCGGGATGGGACTGACTTTACGGGAAGGTAACCGCGAATACTTCTATGAGCAACTGGATAAGCTCTTCCCCGGACTTAAAGAAAAGTACCAAAAGACCTATGGCGAGCAATATTCCTGCCTCAGCCCGAATAATAATAAACTCATGAAAATCTTTCTCGAAGTGTGCCAAGAGCACCATATCGAAAGCAATCCCGAAAAAGTGTTCGCTTATTTACGGGAATTCCCCCTCAAAGACGTGGTGGAGCAGTTAACGCTTTTTTAAAAGGAAAGAGGCGGTGAAAGACGACAAGGAAAGTGTCCGTTTTCGACAAAGTGCTTTCAGGCTTGATTCTTGGGCTCTTGCCTCCGCTCGTTTTTATGACCGCGGCCTGGTGGGGCAGCGTGCCATTTTTTCCTGATAGCGACGCGAATATTGCCTTATGCGCCCTTATTGGGTTGACCCTTGGGATTACCCTTGATTTTGTTCTTGTGAGCAAATATCTTTTCCGGCTCTTTGAACTTCCGATTTGGGTGCTCTTAGT
>JAPLKQ010000041.1:10378-10853 GCA_026387995.1 Bacillota bacterium | reverse complement strand
TAAAGCCGAAATGGAAAAAGTTGGCTTTGACAGCGTGAAAATCGATAAAATGGGAAACATTCTCGGTTATATCGGGCATGGCAAGCATTTAATCGCGATGGACGCCCACATCGACACCGTCGGTATCGGCGACATCAAGAACTGGTCTTTCGATCCTTACAAAGGATACGAAGACGACAAGACGCTAGGCGGCCGTGGGGCCAGCGACCAAGAAGGCGGCATGGCCTCGATGGTCTACGCCGGGAAAATCATTAAAGACTTGCACCTTGAAGATGACTATACCTTACTCGTCACCGGCACCGTCCAAGAAGAAGACTGCGACGGCTTACCGTGGCAATACATTATTGAAGAAGACAAAGTTCGTCCCGAATTCGTCGTGATTACCGAACCGACCTCCTGCCGCATTTACCGCGGACATCGCGGCCGTATGGAAATCAAGGTCAGCACGCATGGCATCAGCTGCCACGGCAGCGCC
>JAPLKQ010000041.1:0-10281 GCA_026387995.1 Bacillota bacterium | reverse complement strand
GTCCGCGCTTGAAGAAATTCGTCATTTGCCATCGGTCATCGCCAGCAAAGCGGTGGTCGAGATGTACAACTACGAACGTCCTTCGTATACCGGACTCGTTTATCCGACGCAATCGTATTTCCCGACCTGGGTCTTACCGCCGGAACACGTGGTCACGCAAGCGACCATCGACGCATATAAAGGCCTCTTCGCTTCCGAACCGATCGTCGACAAATGGACGTTCTCTACCAACGGCGTCACCATCATGGGCCGCTATGGCATCCCATGCATCGGCTTTGGCCCTGGCGACGAAAAAGAAGCGCATGCCCCGAACGAAAAAACACGCAAGCAAGATCTGGTTGTCTGCGCTGCTCTCTATGCCGCAATCCCGTCAATGTATGTCAAACATCTAGGAAAAGGAGATGTAAAATAAATGGAACCACTATTCAAAGGCCGTCACTTCATCACGCTTCAGGAATGGAAAAAAGAAGAGATCGATAAGCTTCTCGAAGTTTCCAAAGACCTCAAGCACAAATTCTTGACCAACGTCCCGACGCCGTACTTGACCAACAAAACCGCTTTCTTGATTTTCTTCGAACAATCCACCCGCACCCGGAACTCGATGGAATCTGGTCTCGCCCAAATGGGCGGACACGCCACCTTCCTCGATACGTCAACGATGCAATTGGCCCATGGCGAAAGCGCCAAAGATACTGCCATCATTCTTTCTTCTTTTGGTCACGCCATTGCCTGCCGTTACTGCAACTGGGGACTCGGCAACAAGTTTCTCCGCGAGATGGCTGCGCACTCGACCGTCCCGATTATTAACCTGCAAGATGACTTATATCACCCAATGCAAGGTTTAGCCGATTTAATGACCATTCAAGAAGTGTTCCCTACCACAAAACACCTCAAAGTGTCCATTATTTGGGCGTACGCTACCACTCACAAGAAACCCATCAGCGTCCCGTTAACGCAAATTTTACTCTTCCCACGCTATGCCATGGACGTTACCTTGGCGTTCCCGGAAGGCTATGACTTGCCAGAATGGGCGTACGAGCAAGCGCGTAAAAACGCCAAAGAAAACGGTGGTACTTTCCGTATCACGCATGATATGAAGGAAGCCTTCATTGGCGCCGACGTCGTCATCCCGAAAAACTGGGGATCGTGGGTCACGAACCAATCGACTGCCGTCGTCGATAATTTACTCGAATCCTATAAGGGCTGGAAATGCACTGAGGCCATTATTGCCTTAGCGAGCCCGAACGTGAAATACATGCACGCGCTTCCGGCCGACCGTGGCAATGAAGTCGAAGACTCAGTCATCGACGGGCCACATTCCATTGTTTATCAAGAAGCCGAAAACCGTCTGCACACCGCCAAAGCCGTCATGGCCATGACGATGGGCAATAAATAACCTCAATTAGTAGTTAGTCTTATCTTTGATGTTTTTGTATTCGCCAAAGAGTTTTAAGCATTGATCGCGATCGAGTTCTTTCAGCAATTTGTCTTTTTCACCGGTTTTATTCATCTGGTAAAAGACGTTGTCGCGGAAGCCGATGCCTTCAGTGTCGATAATGTTGCAGCCATAATAGACTTTTTTGATGTTGGACCACAGGATCGCGCCCAAACACATCGGGCACGGTTCAGCGGTGGTATAGAGTTCGCAGCCGCTTAAATCGAAAGACGAGATGTTTTTGCAAGCATCATGTATCGCCATGACCTCACCGTGACAGGTGGGGTCTTGATTTTTAACGACCTGATTGTGTCCTTTGCCGATGACGACGCCATCTTTGACGATCACCGCGCCAAACGGGCCGCCGTGCCCTTTACGAATGCCGGTCTCAGCTTCCTGAATGGCTAGTTCCATAAATTTGTTCATAATAAATCCTCTAAAGTTATCATACTACATCGTTCAATTTCTATGAAGTAACTTCGTCGAATAACCTATAATGAATGTAGCGATATTTTTCCGGAGGAAGTTCATGTCAGATTGTTTTGCTTACGTGAAAAACGCCCAAGAACCTTTAAGAGGCACGAACTTTAAGGAAGTCGATGCCGTGGTATTAAGTTTGCTTTCTTATCTTCATTTTCAGGATTTCAAAGATCGGACTTCGCTCAGTGAAATGGGCGAAAGAGCCGAAGAAGCCGCCGTCAATACCCGCGTCCCGGATTTGAACAGGGAACTCTTAGTTGTCTGTGGCGCAAGCCCACGGTATGGCCATATTCGTATCGATAAATACGCCGATGAGACTAATTTGGTCTCGGTCGAACAATTTTCCGCGGTTACCTTTTTCATCGACTGGGAGACCATCTACGTGGCTTTTCGGGGCACGGATGGCACCATCGTGGGCTGGCAGGAAGACTTTGAGCTTGCGTTCATGGACGAGATACCGGCCCAAGGGCAGGCCAAAGAATATCTGAAAAGAATCCTCAAAGAATATTGGTGGTGTCGCGTCATCGTGGGCGGACATTCCAAAGGCGGGAACCTCGCCGTATACGCCGGGATGAGCCAGAAGAAGAGCCATGCATCCAGGATTACCCGTATTTTTAATTTGGATGGGCCGGGCTTTAAAAAAGAACTATACGAAACCGATAAGTTTAAAATCACGCGGCCGAAAGTGGAAAAAATCGTTCCCGAATACAGCGTCATCGGGATGCTGCTTGAAGACGAGAACCATTATGTGGTGGTCAAATCGAGCGGGAACTGGCTGTATCAACACGATTTGTATAATTGGTGGGTCGATGAACAAACTGGCGCCCTCACGTATATCTCCGCTATCAACGAAGATGCCGCCAATATCAACCGTACCATTTTCCATTGGCTCGATAATATTGACGAGAAGAAACGTTCCACCGTTATCGAAAGTTTGTTTAGCATTATGAAGCGAACGGAATGCACGACCATCGCCTGCGTCATCGAAAACTGGAAAAGCCACGTCATACGCCTCATTCTCCAATATCGTAAAGAAGATAAGAAATCCCGCGTGCTCTTAAGAAAAGACCTCGTGACCTTGGCCAAAGACATCATGGTAGCAAACCATCAAAACCGCGACAAGGATGACCGCGAAAAAGTGAGAAAACATAAATAAAGCGAGGAAGTTAAAAATGAGTGAACCCATCAAAAATCTTTCCGAGCCTAAAAAAGGAAAAAAGACTTTTCGGCAATTCATCGTTTTCTTTTTGCTGAGTATCGTGACCACGGTCGTTGACCTCGGCACGTTCTCGCTTTTTAACTATTTAATATTTACTGGTTTGAAGACCATCGATTTTCAGTGGTGGCTCTTCAATTACTCTGTGGTCAATGGCGGCCTGTGTGCCTTTTTGTCATTCTCAATCTCTTTCGTTCTTTCGCAGACGTTTAACTTCTTCATTCAGCGAAAAGTGACGTTTGGCGCTAATAATAACATGCTTTATAGTGGTCTTATGTACGCAGTCATGGTGCTTTTGGTCTTCTTCTTTCAGCTTTGGATTCCGACCCTCTTACATGAACCATTAGCCAACCTTGTTGGCAGCAACTGGGGCGACTTCATCATCAAGAACTTCAATATGACGATTTCGTTCTTAATTCAGTTCCCGATGAACAAGTGGGTCATCATGCGGCAGAAAAAAGTTAAACCATCGGACGAACCTTTGGAAAAACCTTTATAGTTGTGGTTTAATCTATTTTAGAGGAAATTATGAAAAGATTGATCTTAGTGACATCCCCACCCGCGTGTGGCAAAACCTATGTTTCCAAACAACTGGCCACCAACCTCCAGCACGTTGTTTATTTGGATAAAGATTCCTTAATTGTTTTATCCAAACAAATTTTCGTGGTGGCCAACCAAGAATATAACCGAAGTTCCGACTTCTTTGAAAAGAACATTCGGAATTATGAATATGACGCGATTGTCGAGATTGCCCTTGAGGCACTCGAATATGACGATATCGTTTTGATCAACGCCCCTTTCACCAAAGAAGTGAGGGACCCCGACTACATGACCAACCTTAGAAACCGCCTAGAGCTCAAAGGCGCGCGGCTCACCGTGATTTGGGTACAAACCAACGTCGATGTCGTGAAGCAAAGAATGATTGAGCGGAATAGTGACCGCGACTCCTGGAAAATCGCTCATTGGGACCAATATATCGCCGGCGTGAACTTTGAAATACCTGCCAACTTAGATGACCCGAATTGCAACGATGACCTCTTGATTTTCAAGAACTCATCGGATAAAGAATTCAATCAGTCGATGAAAGAAGTCCTCGCTATCATCGAGGAACCGCAAAAATAAATTTATTTTGATTTATTCGAGCTCAAAGGCTCCGGTATATAACTGATAATATTTGCCTTTTTCGGCAATCAAGCTTTCGTGTGTTCCGCGTTCGATGATTTGTCCTTGGTCAAGCACGATAATGGCGTTTGAATTACGCACGGTCGATAGCCGGTGGGCAATCACGAAGACAGTACGGCCTTCCATGAGTTTATCCATGCCTTTTTGAACGATGGCTTCAGTCCGTGTATCAATGCTGGCAGTGGCTTCATCTAAGATCATGACAGGGGGATTGGCGACCGCGGCTCGGGCAATCGATAAGAGTTGACGTTGGCCTTGGGATAACCCAGAGCCGTCGCCAGACAATACTGTTTGATAGCCTTGCGGCAGCAGCATGATAAAGCCATCCGCGCCGACTTTCGTCGCTGCGTCGATGATTTCCGCATCGGTGGCGTCCAGTCTCCCAAAGCGAAGATTATCCATCACCGTTCCGGTGAATAAATTGGTGTCCTGCAAAACGATTCCCAGCGAGTGGCGGAGGTCGTTCTTTTTGATTTTGTTGATGTTGATCCCGTCATAACGGATTTTGCCGTCTTCGATATCATAAAAGCGGTTAATCAAATTCGTGATGGTGGTTTTGCCAGCGCCGGTGGCGCCGACGAATGCCAGTTTTTGTCCGGGCTTAGCGTATAACGTGACGTGGTGAAGGACGAGTTTTTGCTCTCAATAAAATTGCCATGATCGGCTTCGACGTTGACTAAGGTGACTTTCCCGTCATCGACTTCCGGAACTTGGTCCATGAGTTCAAAAATCCGCTCCGCGCCGGCCAGAGCCACGCTTACGGAGTTGATTTGCTGAGAGACGATGGTAATCGGCCGTGTGAAGTTACGGCTGAGCTGCAAGAACGCGGCGATGACGCCGATGGTGATGCCGGTGACGATATGGCCAAGCGCCAAATAACCTCCGACGACGGCAATCAAGATATATTGCAAATAACCTAAGTTGACCATGATCGGCATGAAGATATTGGAGTATTCATAAGCGGCGGTGGAACTTTCGCAGAGCCGTTCGTTAAAGACATCAAAGTCTTCTTCGGCTTTTTTCTCGTGGCAAAAGACTTTAATGACCTTTTGGCCATTGATCATTTCTTCGATGTAACCATCGACGGCGCCGAGAGCGATTTGCTGTTTCTTAAAGTTAATCCGGCTTTGACTACCCACGATTTTAGTGGCAAAAACCATAAGCCCAGCGACGAGTAAAGCTAGAATCGTGAGATAAACATTGGTTAGGAACATGGCGACCATGACGATGACGATGGTGAGAAAGCCATTGAGGATTTGCGGGATGGTCTGTGACAATAATTGACGAAGCGAGTCAACGTCATTCGTGTAGTGGCTCATGATGTCGCCGTGTGAATGCGAATCAAAATATTTGATGGGCAGGGTTTGCATCTTTGCGAACATCTCGTCCCGAATTTTCTTGAGGACGCCTTGCGCGACGATGACCATCAAACGGTTATATACATAGCCAGCGATGACCCCGATAAGAAAGATCAGCCCCATGACGGCAACCGCCATCAATAGACCGGTAAAGACTGGGCTCGGTTGGAGTAGCAGAGGCGTAATGTAGTTATCAATCAAAATCTTAATGAACAAAGCGCCAATGACGCCGGCAACGGCGCTGATGGCAATGCAGATGATTGAAAAAGCGACGGCCACTTTATAATCCTTAATGACATAGTGAAGAAGCCGTGCGGTGGTCTTTTTCCGGGTTTTTAACTTTGCTTTTTTCGGCGCGTCTTTACGCTTTTGCATCGGCGGTGCCTCCCTTCACTTGGGAGAAGTAAACTTCCTGATAAATCTGGTTTCGTTTGAGCAGTTCTTCATGCGTGCCCATGTCATCGATTTTTCCGTTATCCATCGCAATAATCAAATCAGCGTCTTGGATGGAAGCGATTCTTTGGGCAATGATGATTTTCGTGACGTTCGGTATTTCGGAACGGAACGCTTCACGGATGAGCGAATCCGTTTTCATGTCGATGGCACTGGTCGAGTCATCGAGAATCAATATTTTGGGATTCTTAAGTAAAGCGCGGGCGATGCAAATCCGTTGTTTCTGACCACCGGAAAGATTGGTCCCGCCTTCTTCGACGTGGGCGTTATAGCCATCCGGAAAACTTGTGATGAAGCTATCGGCTTGCGCGAGTTTGCAGGCGTGAATCATTTCTTCCTCTGTGGCGTCGGCTTTGCCCCAACGGAGATTCTCTTTGATCGTGCCCGAGAAGAGCACGTTTTTTTGTAAGACGACGGCCACTTTCTCTCGAAGCGTGGCGATATCATAATCGCGGACATCGACGCCGCCGACCTTGACTGAACCTTCCGCAACGTCATATAAGCGGGCAATCAGTTGCACGACCGACGATTTGCCGCTGCCGGTTCCGCCGAGGATGCCGATGGTTTCTCCCGATTTGGCGCTAAACGTGATGTCACGGATGCAGAGATTGCCGCGGCCATGGCCATAACCGAAATTGACGTGGGCGAAATCGATGCTGCCGTCTTTGACTTCAAAAATAGGATTTGCGGGATTGGCCAGATCACTCTTTTTATCTAAAATCTCAATAATCCGTTCTGTGGAAGCGCGGGAGATGACGATGGCGACGAGGACGGTCGAGAAGCCCATGAGACTCATGAGGATTTGTGAGCTATATAAGATGAGACTCATCAAATCGCCGGTCGACATTTGCCCTTCAATGATAAACTTGGATCCGAACCACGAAAAGACGGTGATGCAGGCATAAATCGCCAGCTGCATCGCCGGGCTGTTCAAGGCCACGATTTTCTCGGCTTTCGAGAAATCTTTAAAAATGGTTTTGGAGACGCTATCGAACTTTTCCTTTTCGTGATCTTCGCGGACGTAAGCTTTGACGACGCGGATGCCGCTGAGGTTTTCGTGCACGACGTTATTTAAATGGTCATAGGTCTTGAAGGCGCGTTCGAAGATGGGGTGGACGTTTTTCACGACCAGGAAAAAGATGAGCGCCAAGACCGGCGTAATGATCACGAACACAAGCGCCAAGTCGGCGTTGATCGTAAAGGACATGGCCAGCGCGCACAAGAGGATGACGGGAAAACGGAACACGATGCGGCCAATCATTTGGATGGCATCTTGGACGTTGGCGACATCGGTGGTGGACCGGGTGACGATGCTCGAGCTCGAAAAATCATCGATATTGGCAAAGGAATAATTTTGGACGGCGTAGTACATGTCGTGACGGAGATTCTTAGCGAAACCGGCGGACAACCGGGCGATAAAAACGCCCGCTAAAGCGCCGCACACCAAAGCCACGATGGAGACGACAAACAAAAGGGCACCGAGTTCCCAGATCACGGTCATGTTGCCGACGTTGATGCCATTATCGATTAATTTGCCCATGATAAAAGGAATCAAGACATCGATGATGGCCTCAACCGCGAGGAAGAACGGCGCCAAGATTAGATATTTTTTATACTCCCGCAAACTTTTAAATAACTTTCGGTACATGAAGGACGCTCCTAGCTGACGCTTATTATTGTAATTCTTTTCTCACTATAAGTGAGAGGTTTTTGTTCAATATATAATTAATGCATCCCCTGTTGCTCTGATTAATGGTAATCTTATGGCGAGGACACACCGATATGAACAAATTTGCTACCTTTTTAAAGAGCTCCTTGCTCGATCCCTTTATCCGCAGTTTTTCACGTTTCACCGAAGCGATAATTTGGTCGGTCATCTTGGTTATCATGACCATTATCGATAATGAAATCACGACCACGTTCCCGCTAGTTCAACTCGTGAGCGTGATGTGGCTGATTCTGCCGTTTCTGGTTTTCAAAACGCTGCTCTTGGAGCGGGTTAAACTTCCCAAGTATTGGCAATATGTCCTGACGGGCTCCATCCTCTTGCTTGGCGTTGCCTATTTCTTCCTTCGTTTGATGACCACCGACGTCCCGATTTGGGAAATCCGTCACTTCAGCCTGTGGGCCATCGTTCTGCTTTCGGGATTGACCATCGCTTATTTCCCGAAACGCGAAAACTTCCCAACCTATCTGATTTTTCTCGCCAGCAAATTCTTTGTGACCGTCTTTTATTCGGCGGTCCTCTGGGGCGGTTTATCCATGGTCTTCGGAAGCATCGAATCGTTATTTAACGTAGACCTCGGCAACTACTTTTTCATTGATTTATTTATCGCCGTCATCGGCTTGGTGAGCGTCCCGGTTTTCCTTGGCTTTGCGCCCAAGATGGAAACGGAAATGGGCATCGATCAGTACAGCAAAATATGGAAGACCGTTTTCTCTTTCATCATCCTGCCGATCGTCGCGGTCTTCTCGTTCATCCTGCTTTTGTATGTCGTTACTTCCACGATCAACAGCAATTATTATCCGGATGTATATTTGATCTCCTCGTTAGCGGTGGGATTGGTCGGTTTAGTGACCCTCTTGGTGCTCGAGCCGTTTGAAAAAGAAACCCCGCACATCCATTTCTTCAGCCAGTGGTGGCCGGTCGTCTTATTCGCCGTCTTTGCCGGGTTCTATTTTGAACTCATCCGCAGTCTCATCGCCGATGGCTTCACGTTGACGAGTTCAGCCTACCTATATTTCAGCCTTTGGGTCGTCGCCTGCGCCATCCTCCATTTCATTAGAAAGTATCCTTTCAAGATGAAATTTGGGCAGACTTTATCGAGCGCGATGGTGTGCACCATCCTCCTCGTTTCTTTTGTCCCATATGTCAATATCCTGAGCCTTACCACGTACTCGATGAACGCCCGTTTTGAAAAAGTATTGACCGATTACGGCATGCTGGAAAACGGTGAAATCGTCCATCCCGACACCCCGCTGACGGCGGAACAGATGAACACGATTTATGCCATGGTGGCTTCATTTTCTTCCGTCGGTTATGAACGCATCAACCTCTTGCCGGAGGGCTACGTCCTCACGGATTTTCAAACCGTTTTTGGATTTGCCGACCAATACCATTATGTCGACGACGATATCATTTCAGTGAGTTTCGGAACCTATACGACGCTCGAGGATTTATCGCCCTTGCTTGACCACGACCGTCTCCTCGTGCTCAACGTCAATGGGAACCGTCTCGACAATACTGCGGATTACACATTCACTAAAGCCGACGACGGCCCCATTTGGACCTTGACCATCCAGACCCCTTTGACCGTCATTGACTTGGCGATGGACGATATCGCGCTCGCGGTTTACCATGACGTCACTGCCGCCGAGGGCGAATCGTGGGGTTCTATTTATGACTTTACTTATTCGGGCGCTACCGCGGAAGCGACCTACGATATTTACTTCCAAAGTTTGGCGGGTGACTATAACGCCACTACGGATAAGATGGACGTCCGCTACTTCTCTTTTTATATCGGAATCAGCTTCATTTAATAAGCCCAATCAAACAAAAAGAAAACACGGATTCGCGTCCGTGTTTTTTTGTGGTTTCAAAACTATTCCGGAACGTATCCCCAGGTGACGGGACAGTTCGAGAAGTTCCAATCAGGATTCCAATCTAGGGGCATCTCCGAGGCCTCGCAGTCAATGGTCAAGGCGTGGCATAAGTCAAACGCTTTATATCCGACGTAGGTTACGCCAAGCGGGATGATGATCGCCGGCAAGTTGCCGCATTCGCCGAAGGCGGTCGTGCCAATGGATGTTAAAAGCGTCCCACTTTCAAAGGTGATTGAGGTGAGCCCATAACAGCCATAGAAAGAAGACGATCCTAAGGTTGTGACGGCGCTCGGGATGGTGATGGACTGTAAGCCTGTGCAGAAATAGAAAGCGCCATTTGCAATCGAGGTTATGGTGCTGGGCAGATTCACGGAAACGAGATTATCGCACATGGAGAAGATTGAGGCGGAAAGCGTGGTGATTCCATATGGAATCGTCATGGTCGTTAATCCGTCGCAGCCGGAGAAGGCAAAGCTATCCAGTTGGGTCACGGTGCTTGGGATAGTTAACGCGGTGATGGCGACGTCCCCGGCAAAGGCATTATCCAAAATCGT
>JAPLKQ010000133.1:8026-11319 GCA_026387995.1 Bacillota bacterium | reverse complement strand
GTTTAATTTTGGGATCGTTTGCGAAGCCGCCCAAACGGCCATCATGGTTGATGACACGGTGGCACGGGATGACAATGCAAATACGGTTCGCGCCATTGGCGCTGCCAATCGCCCGATAGGCTTTGGGATGTCCTGATTTTTCTGCTTCTTCTTTATAAGAAATGGTGGTTCCGTAGGGAATGCCAAGAAGCACTTTCCAGGCTTCTTTTTGAAACGAGGTTCCAACAATTTTTAGCGGTAGGTCAAACGTGGTGCGCTTGCCATCCAGGTACTCTGCAATTTGCTGATAGGCTTTGGCAATCAGCGGGGTTTTCTTTCCTTGAGGCCGTTTGTCAAACTCAACGGCGGAAATGGCGCCCGCTTCTTCCTCAATCGTGATGGGGCCAACTTTCGTATCAAACGTCACGCTGTTTTTCATAATTTTTCTCCTTTTCTGTTAAAAAGAAAGGATGCCCAAGGGCACCCTAAAAACTATTTTTTCAATTCGATGACTTCGGCCGGAAGATTTTCTTCAGGGGGTTCGATAACGGGGCGTGGAATCCCAACGACATCATCGACGGCAAGGGCGAAAGCAATACCTTGACCACGGGTTTCCAGACCCGCGTCGCGGTAGATGGCTTTCAAGACTTTTTCTTTAATATCGTGAGGGATGATGATGAGTACGATTTCCTTCTCAGGCTGAATGGCGATGCCAAAGAATTTTTCCATAGCTTCATTGCCAGTGCCGCGGCCAGTCAAAACCGTCCCACCGGTCGCGCCTTCGCCTTTGGCGGCGCTCATCACGAGATCGACATACCCGCTATTGATGATGACGAAGATTAATTCAAATTCGCTGTCATTTTTCATCTTATTTTCCTCCATTAACGCCGGTCGAATTGGTTAAAAACTTATAGATTGAAACGCCAATGACGCTGGTGAGCGGAATCGTGAATGCGACCCCTTTGGCTTTTCGTGAAACGGCGAAGCGGGCATTGATGTCCGTGAGCACAGCGGGAAGCATTTCTTCGCGGATGAGCCCAAGAACAATGTCTTTGCTGGTTTCGCCGACGCCCAACATATCGGAGATTTCTGACGAAGCGGTGCCGTGTCCCAGCAAGGTCAATGAGATGGCAGATTCGTTTTTCTTAAAGAGATTGGTGAAAAACTCACCTTGCCCGCGATTGACGATCGCGACGAGGAGTTTTACTTTTTTAATCTTGTTCGTCTCCGCAAACGGAGTGAACGGCTCAACGACTTTTTTCTTTGCCATAGGTTACTCCTTCGCTAGATAAAANNNNGATAAAATCAATAATCTGGTCATCATAAGCCACTTTGACATGAGAACGGACGGCTTTCAAGTGGGCTCTTTCTTTCATCAGGGCGGTAAAACCAAGTAATTGAACGACAATGACCGGGGTCATCGTGACCATCGCGACCATGCCGAAAGCGTTTTGGCCAATGAGTGCGTCTTGGCCGGGAAATAACGCCATGCAGACGCCAATGGCAAAAGGCAGGATAAAGGTCGCGGTCATCGTCCCGGAGGCGCAACCGCCGCTATCAAAGGCCACGACCGTGTAGATATTGGGAACCAGGAACGTGAGAGCAATCGCAATGAGATAACCCGGGACTAAGAAGTAGAGGATGTTAATATCATAAATAACCCGAATCATCGATAAAGCCACGGATAAACTGATACCGACGGCGATGCCGATCAGCATCTGCCGGCGCGTAATCATGCCCCCGGTAATTTCTTCGACTTGTTTATTCAAAACATAGACAGCGGGTTCGGCGATGGCGGCGACAAATCCAAGGACGGCGCCGATGGCGATGATTATCCATTTTGCATTCATGTCGAGTGCGATATTGCCAATCGCGAGACCGATGGTTTTGGCGACCGGCGAAAAACCAAAAGAAATCGCGGCGAGGAAAATGACTAAGCCAACGAACGCATATAAAACCCCAATGATGATTTTGATTACTTGACGCATTGGGAGCTTGATAAAAATGAGTTCATAGATAAAGAAGAAACCGGCAATCGGGAGCAGAGCGATGGAAACGTTTTTAAAGGTTAACCACACGACCTGTAAAAAAGTGGGGGTGGCCGTGATTGGGTAATTGCTTCCGCTGGGACCGAAAAGACCAAAGAGAAGCAGCATGATGATCGGCCCAATCGAAGCTAAACCGACAAGCCCAAAGGAGTTTTCTTGTTTTTTGTTGCCGCCGCGCGTGCTGGCAACGGAAGCGCCGATGGCCATGATGAAAGGTACGGTAAGCGATCCGGCGGCGACGCCGCCGCCATCAAAGGCCAGTGAAATATACGATACATTATTAGTGTTTTCGACATAAAGGGCGCAAATGGCAAAAATCAAACCATAGGAAAGAAGCAGAAAACTGACATAGCTTTTTTTAAAGATAATGCGAAGGAGCCCGGCGACGAGAAAGATACCGACGCCCGCGCCGATCAAGATGATAAAAATCCACTCATTGACCGGGACTTCCTTGCTAAGAAAGATAACGTCGGGTTCGGCCATGGCAACGAGCATGCCCAGCGCAAACGTGACAAAGATAATCGCTTTAATATTGCCTCTTTTAGTAAGCGTGGTACCCACGTGATCGCCCATCGTGGTAATCGCGGAATCGGCGCCCATCGTGAAGAGGAGAATGCCGACGACCATGCAGACTGAAGAAAAGATAAAAGGCAAAAATTCACTGCCGCTGAGGGGGGCGATACCTGTGAAATGAAGAAGCAGGACGATGGCAAAAATAGGCACAATCGCCAGGACTGAATCCCTAATTTTCTTGAACCATTCTCGCGCCATTAAAACCACCTGCTTAAGAATTACTACTCATATAGTATATTTATTGAAATATGATAAGTAAAGCGAAAACACGCCTTTTTTAGCGGGCTTTTTCGCGACGTTTATAGCTATTGTCGAAGAGATTCCCAAAGAGTTTGGGCAAGGGCGTCTTGAACCTCATGATCGTTCCGGACACCGGATGTTTGAACTCTAAAGAATAAGCATGGAGGCCTAAACGGTGAATCGGGTCTTTGGCCGAATGGTACTTATCGTCACCGACCACTTTATGGCCGATATCCGCCATATGGACGCGGATTTGGTTTTTACGGCCGGTTTCCAGATGGATGTCGAGGAGCGAATATTCATCGTTCTCGTTCATTACTTTGTAATGGGTGATGGCTTCTTGGCCATCGCCGGGTTTATGGGAAGAGTACATCAACTGCGTGCTGGTCTCTTTTAACCATGACTTGATGGTGCCTTCCTGACGGTCCAGGTGGCCTTCGACGATCGCGTAAT
>JAPLKQ010000133.1:0-8007 GCA_026387995.1 Bacillota bacterium | reverse complement strand
TCGCGTAATAGCCACGGGACGTCACAAGGTCGTTCCAGTTATCCTGAAGTAAGGTCTTCAACTCTTCGCTTTTGGAGAAAAGAAGAATGCCTGACGTGTCTTTATCGATGCGGTGGACGACATGGAGACGTCCGGGGACGTTATTGGCTTTGAGATAAGCGGTGATCATGCGGAACGCGGTTTTTTCGGTTTCTTTATCGTCAGCGACACTGAGAAGGCCGCTGGGTTTATTGATGACGATGAGTTCATTATTCTCGAAAATGATGGGCAAGGACACTGGCGCTTGGGCTCTAAACGAGGTTGGCAAAACCTCGACGATGTAGTCTTTCTTGAGTTCGTAATCGAATTGGGTGGTGGCATTGCCATTCACCGTGATTTGATGCCGAGCCAAAAGCGATTTGACGTTATTCCGTGATTCGCCTTTCAGTTTCAGGATTAAAAACGCCAATAAACCCATCGGTTCATCAACGGTATATTTTTTAGCTTCCGGCGGCTTGCCGGTACGGGGAATCCGGTCTTTAAAGGCGGGCAAAGGTTTCGCGATTTTGGGAGTTGGCATGTTTCTATCTTCTTTCCGCCCGAAGGGGACATTTGATTTTCATAGAAATGAACGCTTTTATTATAACGATAAATAGAATTTATCGCCACCCACAAAAAAGCGGCACTCGGGTGGAGTGCCGCGAAAGGGCTTTGGTAACGAAAGAAGGTTAGTCCGTTAAAGCAAACTCTGGTTGAAGGTAATCATCGCATCATTGGCTTTGGCGTTGAATTGCCCACGGGTGCTGATGGCAAAATCGACCATTAGAATCGGCATGACTTCGAACCAACTCGAGAAATCGTCCTGTTCAACCAAGGTGACATTGAAACTGCTGGCCAGGTCAATCAACGACCAGCCAATCAAGGTGTCGGCCATATCGGACCCGCTGATGACGCCGGTCTTCTGGGCTTGGCTGACGCGGAACATATCGTTGTAAGTGGTATCCGTCTGTAAAAAAGTGACTTCGTCACGGATGCCCTTGAGCATCGTCTTGGTATCGCTCGAGTTATGCCACATCGAGCGGATGGAGATAAAATTACCATCACCTTCACCTTCGCCACGTTCATAGTGGTAGCGGTAAGTGGGGTTGGAGGCGGGCAGTTTAGCGAGGATGACGACGCCCGCCCGTGTCCCACCAAGCGTCGCTTGGTTATAACGAAGCTCACCCAGCGGCGTGGCCACCGGATCAAAGTTCATATAGTCCAATAAACTGAAACCATCCACTTTAAAGTTACCTAAATAGGTAAATAAGTCCTCAAAGGTCATCGTATCGAAATAGACGTAGTGGAAATCCATGACCACCAATTCGCCAGGATGATGATTCAAAAAATCAATGACATCGGTCAGGTAAACCGATAGTTTATCTGACAAAAGCGCGTGCTTGGTATACCATTCGCCGTTGAGGTCGGAAAGGCGTATATCAAAATAGCGGACCCCATTTTCAAGCATGATGGCGGCCGTTCCCAGTTGCGCTCTGGAGAGGCGTACGATCAGGCCGTCCGCAAAGATTTTGATCGTTGAGTTTCGAACCATGCTGTCGGCCCCTTCGCTCGGATCGACTGCCGAGGAAGTGCTCACTTTGGTGGAGAAGGCGTCATGGGCGCCCAGCATCGCGATATCGACCACGCGTGGGTTAGTATTGCCGATGCCTTGTGTGATGACGTCGCTATAATCTTTGTTGTCGGCATGATAACTGGCAAACGAGAAACTGCCCTTGCCAAGGACGGCGACAAAAGCGACGATGCTGGCAAAGACAATCAGGGTTGTCGTTAAAATGCGGCGACCACGTTTTTTAATAGCCATGATGATTTCCTCCGGACATACCTAAAATCATCATACAACGGAAAATGTTTTTTATCGAAATAAAAAACGAGAAGCGGCGGGGCTTCTCGTTTTGTTTCTTGGTCTTGAGCTTACGGCTGCATCGCGCCAAATAAGACGAGCCAGGCCAGCAAGGACTTGGCAACGAGGCTGAGGACGATGTAGACGCGTTCGCCATAGAGATAATCTTTCCATTTCCCGACTTTCTTGTATTGGAGCACCATGTTGACCGGGAAGGTATTGAAGGCGACGAAATAGGTAATGACGATGGCCCAGACAAACCAGGGGACTAAGCTGAGGTCGGCGGCGCCAAACATATAAATCAAGATGGCGGCCCAAGGCGCTAAGCCCGCGAGCGAACCGAAGATAAACGGCAGCCAGTTGACCTTGCCGGTCTTCTGATTGAGCAGTTCCATCAGGTAACCGAATAAGTTCATCGAGGCGTTAAGGACAAAGATGAGAATGAGCGAGACGATGTCGGTAATACCAAAGAGGGTCGCGATAAGCACGATCATGATCGAGGAGCTTAAGGCGTATTCAAACCAACGGAAGCGGTTCATGCCTTTTTCAAGGTCGGCATTATAAACTTTGTTGAAGTGCGGCGAGACGATGATGCCGTGGGCAATCGCCGAGATGAATAAGAAGCAGGCCACGAGGAACGCAAACGGAAGTTGGAAGAGGACACGGGAATCGAGGACCAGTGTCTGCAGCGTGAAGTCAAACCGTAAAAAGTTTTGGGTTATTTCCGGTTTGAAGCCCGCAAATGGGCTATTGGGGATGAGCGTGTAGGCGAAGATCAGCATCAAGATACCTTGTAAGAGATGAAGGCCTCCCATGAGCATGTTAAATTTTTTGAGATACGCAAAGTTAATTATTCTGTGTTTCATATTTTCCTCCTTAAAGATTATCTATAAATTACACGTTAATGAATTTTAACGCAAATGATATGCTTGTTTAACTGAGCGTCATAAAAATATTCAAAAATATATAAAAAACACTTTCGTTCTATGTGCATATCCCATAATATAATTAAGTAAATCATTTTTTACATTCCTAATGGAGGAACCCCCATGAAAAAACCACTCGTTGCCGCTGCGCTCAGCATTGCCTTTATCGCCGCGGTCTGGCAAGCCTGTCTCGCCCTGTATTATCAATCGGCTTGGGCCGTGAGTTTCCCGCTCGCCGGCGTCGGCGTCGCTTGCTTCTTTGCCTGGGCTACATTCTACGCCATCGGCGGTCAGAAAAGCGGATTCGTCCGCGGCCTTGCCACCAACTATGCCGGCGTGGTGTGGGGCATGGTCATGATCTTCATCTGGGGTCTGTTCGGTTTTACCGGCACCTTGAATATCGTCGGCGCGTTCGTCGGGCTCTTCGTCGGCGCGTTCGGCATCGTCATGCAAGCGCACCTAAAACTCTTCTCATTCATTCCCGCGGCCTTCATCGGTTCCGCGACCTTCTTTGCCCTCGGGGCCACGATCAACGGGGCGACGTTATTCCCCACCTTGATCGGCTTACTCTGCGGCGCGATCCTCGGATACCTCTCCCAAGAGTTCTCAAAACCGATTGAAAAGTGGATCACTCCAAAACCGAAAATCACTAAAGAAAAATAATCCAAAATAGAGCCCGCTTATACAGCGGGCTTTTTTATAGGTGAAAATCCGTGATTTACCACTTTCCCTGGAATTTGATGAAAATTAGCTCTAAAAGTGGCTGTCAGTAGTCCTTTTTTGTACGCTTGTATAAAGGAAAATGAAGATAACCCTGAAAATGGGAGGCTTAAAAATTTTCTTTTCAGGCCGGTAAGCGATTTCATTATCAAAAAAAGGGCCTTATTTTTTCGTGCTTTTTGACGTAAAAACACGCCATTCGTTTTAGTAGATTTCTAGTATAGAAGCAAAGGACGGAACGATAAACTGCAACGCATTTTTGGCCAATGTCGCGTCCAATCATGATCTTTTTTCAAAGTTGATTTTTAGTATCAAAAATCGCCCTTCGAAACGTTCGAAAAGTAAATTTTTTCATGAATTTGTAAACGAAATTTTTTGCTTGCTCTTAAAAAATAAATACTCTATAATCGAGAAACAACAGACGATAGCTTCGATCTTGTTTGTAAAAATATTAGCGACGAAACGTTACGGGGCTAATGTTATTTTTACTCACAACAAAATCGACTCTAAAGCATTTAAATGCTTTAAATGGCTATCCCAAACGAGGTGTTATTATCCAGCTTCAGCCGCGATCTTAAAACAAAATATACATAAGATAATCTTTCCGTTTTTACCTAATCATTGGTTCGCCCAGGGTTGCCGCTTTCGCTACTGCAGTGAAAGCCCAAACGCCCAAAGGGGACCAAACTAACCATAAACGCGCCGAAAGGCAAACACCACACGAAAAGGGGTACAAAAATATGTCGATGTTTAAAACGACGGACGATCTAATCAACAAGTTCATTGGCAACGATGACGACATGCGCGCGGACTACTTAAAAAGAGAGAATAGCAACTTTGTCTATTCGCTCTCTTTATTACGCAAAAATATCGCCAACAAGGCCGAGGAAGAATATTTGATGAAATATATCCTTCCGAAACGCCTCGTGGAACTGTATGAAGAAGGCGTGATTTACATTCACGACAAACAGCTCAGTTCCTACTGCCAATCCATCTCGTGCAAGGACGTAGCGACGAAAGGCATCCCGAGCAACGCCAAGAACATGCTCGAATCCGACGCTTCCTCGTCGATACCGACCTTAATCCGTCACTTCAGCAACTTAGTCACCTTGATGAGCCAACAAGTCTCAGGCGCCGTCATGCTTGCGCAGATGACGACCGTGCTTGCGTCCTATTTATACGAAGAAGAGCGTAACGGCGTTTTTTACCCGGAGAAGGCCCTGACCAAACTCATCTATCAATTGATCTATGAATTGAACCTTCCGTTACGGGCCGGTTCCGACTCGGCGTTTTCCAACTGCACGTTAGAATTCGGCAAACCCTCTGAAGACATTAAGGACGACTATGTCGTCATCGGCGGCAAAGGCATGGATTACAAGTATTCGGATATCCCTGCGGATTATTTTGACAGGGTCGACATCTCGTTCATCAACGCCATGGCCAAAGGCACCAAAAAAGGCATCCCATTAACTTTCCCCTTGATCACCGTCCAGATCGACGACGATTTCAACTTTGATAACAAGGTCTTTAAATATCTTTTAAAGAAGATGTATCAGTGGGGCGGCGTCTATTTTGAGAACTTCACGACCGGCGCCTTTAAAGATTCCTATTACAAGAAACTCAATCCGTATATCAAAGAGAAGGATCCCGCGGTCTCACGGAGTCTCTGCTGCCGCTTAAGCATTGACTTGAGTACGCTCTCACGCGCCGGCGGCGGTATCTTCGGCAGTTCCGTCGGTAACGTCGGGGCCATCCAGGTCCTCAACCTTAACATGGACCGCGTCCTCATCGAGTTCGGCCATGATAAAGCCTTAGTCAAAGAAAAAATCCGTGAATACTTTGAAGTCATGGAAGCCGGCCACCTCGCCAAACGCGACTGGGTCGAGAACCATAAAGAACTCTATCCGACATTCTTCGCCTTTAACACCAACTTAAAGAACTATTTCAACGTCTTTGCCATCACCGGCATGCATGAAGGCCTGATCAACTCCGGCTACAAGCTCGGCATGAACGATCCCGAAGGCAAAAAGTACGCCCATGAACTGATGCAGTACATGACCGAGATCATCAACGACTTCATCGTCCGCGATAAAGTCGCCTGCGGCATCGAATACGCACCTGCCGAAAACGCCGGCATCAAACTGGCCCGTAACGACATGAAATGGGCCAAGGCTCATGGCAAGACCATTTTCACCCAAGGCGAAGGCGACAATATCTTCCTCACCTCCGGCTGCATGCTCCCGTTCAGCGAAGAAGACTTCACGAAACAGATCGAGAACGCCGCCGAGTTCCAGGGCTATGCCACCTCGGGTTCCATTCTCCATCACTTCATTGAATCAGAAATCGAGCCGGAAATCTTATCCGCCTATATTAAGAACCTGTTTAAGAAACCCATTAACTACATTACGTTGACCCCGACCGTCACCAGCTGTCTCGACTGCGGCCGTCAACTCATCGCCAAAGACGCGAAGACCGTGGAAGTCTGCCCAGTCTGCGGCAGCAACGACATCGCCACTTACAGCCGCGTCATCGGTTATGTCCGCATGATTGCGCGTAAAAACATCCGCGTCGACGAGAGCGGATACTATAAAGGCGATTATAACTTCTGGAGCAAAGCCCGCCGTTACGACTGGGCCCAGCGCCGTCGGTTTAGGGATGCTGACGCGAAATGATCAAATACTACGATAAATTGATTTTATCGTTAACTGAAGTCGACGCTCACCCCAGTTTTTTAATCCATGGCCTCACCGGTTGCAAATTTCATTGCTACCATTGCTTTAATTACGACGAATTAATCGTAAAACCGCATCCCGACTTTTATACCGTCGAGGACGTGATTGGCTATATCCAAAAACAAGGTGATCTCTTCGAATACCTCCTGTTTAGCGGTGGAGAGTTTTTGCTCGCGCCGCTCGATAGCCTCATTTCTGACCTTGGGAAGATTAGAAAAGCCAGTCCCAAACCGATCATTATCTATACGACCGGGATTGAACTTGAAAAAATGAAGAAGTTATCGGAACTGAAATTAGTCGACGGCTACCATATCGACATGAAACTGCCGTATCACTTATTGACCGATGAGGACTTTGATTTGATCGAACTGACGATGGGCATCAAGGTGAAGGACTTAAGTCTTTTAAATAGCCTGACGAAAGCCATTGAATTCGTCGTTCAGCACGATGCCGGTTATAGCCGCGTCCGGAGTGTCAAGTATCCCTTCCTCGGCGAGTCCGCGTTTGAGGAGTGCCGCGAGTTCATCCACGAGCTCAACGAAAAGTACCATAAACACGTGCCTTATGACGCTAACCAGTTCATCTATCAGGAATGCGTAAAAGAATAATGAATGAACGCTCTTCGGAGTGTTCTTTTCTTTTTGAGCGTCCTCAAGCATCTTAGTAGGCATCTCCGGGTGGGTTGTTATAATGGGATTGTCCCTAAAGGAGAAATGATATGTCACATTACGAAACACCAACCTATAAAGTCATCAAAAAAGACGGCGCCATCGAGATTCGCCGTTACGATGAATTCAAAACGACTTCCGTTACCGAAAACAAACTTTCTGGCTACAATGGTTTTGACCATTTGTTCGGTTATATTTCCGGAAATAACGAGACCCACGAGAAAATCTCGATGACCGTCCCCGTAATCAATGAATTATCACCCGATTCGCAGTCCATGGAGTTTGTCGTTCCCGGCAAGTTTAAAAATGCCGCGCCAAAACCGACAGATCCGTTATTAACGACAAAAGTCTATCCGGCGCATTTTGCGGCTGCGCTTATCTTTTCCGGATCGGCCGCCCATGAAAAACTCGTGGATAAAAAAGTCGGAGAACTTGCGTCCTGGCTTAAGAAAAACAACCTCAAGTCCCGCGGAAAAGTCCGCTTGGCAAGGTTCAATATGCCGTTTAGCCTTCCATTCCTTAGACACAATGAAGTTATCTTTGAGTTAAATCTTCCCGAAGATTATCAGTTCAAAGACTAAATTGACGTTACTTTCATAAATTCCTAGACAGTGTCTAGTTTATTTTTGCGTAATTTCGAGCGGTGGAATACACGATTGTTCCTATGCTTTTGAACGTTGAAGAGTCAAATAACATAATGAAAAAGTTAAGGTAAGAATGAGACAAAAATAGCCAAAGTTTTTCTTCTTTAACACATTCTGAGTCGCTCTAATTTCATTTGTTTGCCATAGTGCACTTTTTAAAATTAGTATGCAAAAATCTACGAAAAATATTTTTAATAAATTTCATTATTTTTATGTTTCAAAGCCGAATAATTCCCATAAATCGGTACTTTTTTCTTCATCTCATTCTTGTTGTATTGTCCAAAATATAGGTACTATAATGTTGAAAAGGAGGACGACAAAATGAAACCAGAAGTAAAGAAAGTAGTTCCAGCTCCAGCCCCGGTGAAACCAGTTCCAGCTCCAGCGAAACCAGTTCCAGCTCCAGCGAAACCAATCCCAGCTCCAGCGAAACCAGTT
>JAPLKQ010000168.1 GCA_026387995.1 Bacillota bacterium | reverse complement strand
GGTCTTCAATGCCGCCTTTGAAGTGATGATCCATGCGACCTACTCAGAACCGCAAGCATCCAATATCATCACGGTTTTCGAAAACAACATCGTGCTTAAGAACCAATATTTAATACAGGTGGAAGACGGTTATCCTATCGATGATGTCGTCCATGCCATCCTAACCTATTTCAATACGTACGCGAGCGAGCGTTTGGTGATGTGTTTGGATATAGCCAATTTACCTTCTAATAACGTCGTCCAGAACGATATCGTTCAAGCACGTCAGTTGACCCTTGTTTTCCCGACGCTGTTCTTTCTTGTCGCCGTGCTTGTCATCTTAACGACGCTTTCACAGATCATTCTCAAGGAACGCACGCAAATTGGAACCATGAAAGCGTTAGGACTCCGCAAACGAGAGATCATTTTTCACTATATGTCGCTCGCGATTGTGCTTTGCCTGATTGGCATCGCCGTCGGATTCATTCTCGGCCCCTTCCTTATCCCGGCCATCATGAATCATAAATACGCCTTGCTCTATTCGCTTCCGCCTCTCGTTTATTCATTCCCTTTTTGGCCGGCACTCGGTTGTGCCGCGCTTCTACTTTTCCTAGCTTCGCTCGTCTGTTATCTGGTGGCGCGAAAAGAAGTGGAGCTAACTCCCGCGGGCAGTATGCGCCCAGCCACGCCGAAAGCCCACAAAGAACTGTTGCTAGAGAAAATAACGAAGAAAAAAGATGGCGACATGAGCGTGAAGATGGCTTTACGCAATATTCGTGTCAATTTTGCCAAATCCCTCATGGTTATCGTCGGTGTCATGGGATGTACTTCGCTTCTGGTGTGTGGCTTCGGCATCGATAATACCCTTGACCATGGCGTTGAGGTCGATATGACAGAATTCTATGCCTCGGATATGATTGCCCGCTATTATGCCGATTCCCCGTCACTGAAGACAACGCTTGAAGCGGTAGACGGCGTGGCAACGGTCGAAGAATTCTCACTGTTCCCAGCCACTATTTCTGGAGAAAAAACTATTTCCGGCCGAATCTATTTACTTCAGGAAGACTCCGCTTTTTATAAGGTTGACTTTGATCCCACGAAATTAGTGCTATCGAAAAAAGTTGCCACTGATATCGGCGCCAAAGTCGGAGATGAAATTACGTTTACGTCGCTTGGCAATAGTTATGCAGCGACCGTCGGCCTCATCCATGAAACCTTCTATACGCATGGGATATTTGCCGCAAAAAGTTTATTTCCGACGCTTTCCGATACACCGACCAATGCGTGGATCGATGCGGAGGCCGGCGTGAGTGCCGATACGGCCAAGGCCACGATTTTAAATGAGGTCAGTTCGATCTCGGCCGTTGTCACGCGCGATGAGCAAGCCCAACGCATTTCCGATGTGCTTTCAAGCGTGCACTTAATGACATTAAATATAAAAATATTCGCCGTTTTACTCGCCGTTGTTGTCTTATATAATTTAGCGATGTTAAATTTTAAAGAACGATACCGCGATATTGCGACCCTTCGGGTTTTAGGCTTCACGCGGAAGGAAATCGGAAAATCGTTGGTCATCGAAATCATGCTTTTGACCGTCTTTGGCGGAATCTTGGGGCTCTTTCTGGGCCTGCCCACGGAAATAATGGTTTTGACGACCAATGAGGGACCCTTGGTGGCTTTCCTCTATTTCATCCAGCCGCTCTCCTATTTATGGGCCATTTTCATTACGCTCGGCACGGGATTCGCGATCAACCTTTTCTTGGGTTCACTCACCAACCGGGTCCCGATGGTGGAGTCGCTGAAGTCAATCGAATAAAAAAATGACGCCCCCGAGGGTGTCATTTTTTATGTCAGTTTGTGTTAATTAT
>JAPLKQ010000006.1:740-3589 GCA_026387995.1 Bacillota bacterium | reverse complement strand
ATTCAGCTGTATCGTATAAAGCGTTACTGGTGACGGCCCGACGTTTCCACTTGGTATCGGTGGCCAAAAACTTGACGGCGACCGAATAGAGTTTCGATAAATCAGCGGCGCTATCTAGGGTAATCGTCTGCGGCGAACTGCCGCCGATGCCGGTTTTGGTGACGACGCCGTCTTCGGATAATTCATAGCTGGCGAAGGCAGCGGTCGTCTCGACTTTAATGGCGTTCCAGGAGGTAAAAGAAGCGCTGGTGACGCGGTCGCCTAAAGCGTCCTGCGAGGTGGCGAAGAGTTCGCTCTCGCCGGCCAGAATGTAAACATGGATTTCACCGGTTTCCGTTAAAGGAAAATCGGCATATTTAAAGGATCGGTCAGCGGTCTGGCCATCCCAAGTGGTTTTCATGCGGACGATGAAACTTAATTTAGTGCGTGTGGTCCAGGTGCTGGCGGGGTAACTCCCATAGGCGCCGAAGTCATCGGTGCCGGTAAATTGAAAGATGGCGCCATCGCCGCTTTCTTCCCAAATCCAAAAGCACCAGTCGCTGTAGTTGATGCCGTCGCCGTGGTAATGCATGACCACGGTTTGGACGTCGACGGCGACTTCGCTACTGGATTCTTCACTGGTAGAAGAAGAACTCTCGCTGCTGCTCGTCGCTTCGCTACTCGTGCACGCAGCGAGCGTGAGCGCCGAAGCGCAAGTGGCCGCGAGAAGAAGCTGTTTTATTATTTTTGGTAGGGACATTTTTTTAATCTCCTAGACAACATTATACATTAATGTATCTTTACTTTTTAACTCCCTTTTTTGTTTTAGGCCAGTTTTGGGCCTGCTCCCTTTCTTGAGTGAGGCTTCAAAAGTACGCTTATTCATGTAATAATAAACTACGTTATCATTTGTAATAGTCCATTACCACCAGAAAACGGGATCGTCCATAATGAACCCGTAGAATGCAAGTAGAGGTAAGCATCATGGATAAGATTATCCAAATCGAGAATCTCAAAAAATATTTTGGAAAAGTGAAAGCAGTCGACGACATCAGTTTTTATGTCGAAAAAGGCAAACTCTTTGCTTTCCTCGGGCCTAACGGCGCGGGAAAATCAACCACCATCGACATGATCTGCACGCTTTTAAAACCTGACGCCGGGACCGTTGTCATCAATGGCAATAAGCTGGGCCAGGATGATGATAAAATCCGTTCCAGCATCGGCGTCGTTTTCCAAGATGGCCTGCTGGATATCCTATTAACTGTCGCCGAAAACATCAAGATCCGCGGCCGGTTCTATGGTCTCAGCAAACAACAATTGGAAACCAACTTTCAGAAAGTGGTGGCTTCCAACTCGCAGATCGCGCAAAGGACCAGGTCGAGCCGCTCTCCGGCGGCATGAAACGGCGCCTCTCCATTGCGCGGTCGCTGATTGCGAGCCCGCGCATCCTGATGTTGGACGAACCGACGACTGGGCTCGACCCGCAGACTCGGAAAAAAGTCTGGGATACCATTAAAAAAACACAATCGGAAACGGGTATGACCGTTTTCTTAACCACGCATTATATGGAAGAAGCCGCCGATGCCGATTATGTGATTGTCATCGATAACGGCAAAATCGCCGCCAAAGGAACGCCGCACGAACTGAGAACCAAATACGCCAGCGATTCCATCCGTTTGGCTTTCACCGATTTGGAAGGCGTACAAAGAGCGCTAGATGCCTACCGCGTGGAATATACGTTGGTGGGACATGAGATTGTGGTCCGCGTCCCGACCACCATGGATGCCTTACCGATTATCGAGGAATGCCGCCCGTTCATCAACGGGTTTGAAGTTCTGGCAGGCTCGATGGATGATGCCTTCATCGGCATTACCGGGAAGGAGATCCGCGAATGATTAACTTTGCGATGCGCAACATCAAAATCTACTTCCGCGATAAGAGCGCCGTGTTCTTCTCGTTACTTTCCGTATTTATCATCGTTGGTCTCTATGCTTTATTCTTAGGCGACGTCATGAACCAAGGGTTATCGAATTTACCGAATCCTCAGATGTTGACGGATACTTGGATTATGGCGGGATTACTCTCCGTGACGTCATTTACCACGACGATGGGCGCCTTCGGGACCATGGTCGAGGACCGGGTCAAAAAAGTCTCCAAAGATTTCTCCGCTTCGCCGATGAAACGTTCATCCATGGTCGGCGGTTACATCTTAAGTTCCTTTGTCATCGGCATTTTGATGTGTCTGGTTTCTTTTGTTTTGCTGGATTTATATCTTCTGATCAATGACGGCGTAATCCTAAGCTTAATGGTCACTTTGCAGGTCTTCGGGCTCATCGTCATCACGACTTTAGCCAATACGTCCCTTATCTTCTTTATTACTTCTTTATTCCATAGCCAAAATGCTTTTACGACGGCCAGTATCATCATTGGCACTCTGATTGGATTTATTACTGGTATTTATCTTCCGATTGGAAACTTTCCTGAAGGCGTTCAGATGGTCATCAAGTTATTCCCGATTTCCTATTCCGCATCGTTATTTAGGCAAGTCGTCATGGCTGAGCCTTTAGCGGTGGCTTTTGCCGGTGCCCCGTCGGAATATCTCGCGGGCTTTAATCACGATATGGGCGTGACTTTTTCCTTTGGAAGCTACGTCGTGACGCCGCTCGTCAGCATTTCGATTCTGCTCGTGACGTCTGCTGTCTTTTACGCGTTATCACTGATTACCGTTTCTAGAAAGCAAAAATAAGTAAGAACTATCGAAAAAACGACGTTTGACACCTACGTTAACGCGCGTTAATATTAAGACAACAAAGTAAGCAATGTTTCGTCTCTTACAATACGTCTGTATGAAGTGTAATCATTTTTATTAA
>JAPLKQ010000006.1:0-707 GCA_026387995.1 Bacillota bacterium | reverse complement strand
TGATGCTTGGATTAGCGATGGCGGCAGGCTTAGGATTGGCTTCAGGAAAAGCCATTGAATCAAAAGCTTTTCTAACAGACTACTACAGGGTTTATGTCGTGAACACCCAGAGTTGGTTTGATAATACTTCTCTTTATATTCATTATTGGGGAGGCGCTTCCGGAACGACTTGGGAAAGCTGCCCAGCCATGACTGAAGCAGTGAGCGATTATTATTCCGGCCTTTATTATTATGATGTGCCAAACGATACCACCAATTTTTTGGTAAAACAAGGGACGGGTGGGGTCGCGGATTGGAAAAAAACCGCAAACTTCACGATTGACCTTAATAAAACACAAGCCTATTCAATCGAGCCCAGTGTCTCTGGTCAACCAGCGAGCATTGGAAGTCACACTGTATTATTGTCGGCAGCACAATTTACTGGCGTCCTTTATCATATCGATTCTTGCAGCGGTGATCATGCCGAAGGATACGAGGCAAATCCACAGCTCAACAATCTTTTCGTTAATAATATTGGTTCCTCTGAAAAGGCTTTGTTTCCAACCACGATGGTCACAGATTATGTTTCGGAAAATTTGAGTCATGATCTTGGAAAAACCGCAACCGTCTCAATCACTAATAAATTAGCGATGCTGCAAGCAAAGTATGACGCCGCTCACCCTGCTCCGGGGACAGTCAACATCGCTTCCGTGATAGACGATAAATCC
>JAPLKQ010000129.1 GCA_026387995.1 Bacillota bacterium | reverse complement strand
GGTTTGATGCTCCCGAGCCCCGCGGTGGCCCTCAAGAAATGCGGAGGACATTTATTGCCGTTTGGGTGGGTTGGCTTCTTTAATGCCCTGAAAATGGCGAAAAAACTCGATATGGCCTTGGTGGCCGTCGAGCCTGAACTCAAAAACTCCGGCATCATGACCATCATCTTCGATCAAGCGATCCGGAACGCTTTGAAGAACGGGATCGAATACGCCGAAACCGGGCCGGAACTGAACTACAACGAAAACGTACGGGCCCTGTGGAAGAATTTCAAACACGAAAACCACAAAGAGCGCTCAGCGTTCTTAAAGAAAATCGACTAACTGAAGCGGATGTGAATCCGCTTTTTCTTTTCTTGGAAACGCTTACTCGAGCATGTTGCTTTGTTCATCGTGGTTTAAAAGTTAAAATAACCAAGCCTCAAGAAGGCATATAATCAATACAGGAGTGATCATCATGAAAACCATTATCAAAGCCATTAAAGACCGCCGTTCCATTTATTCCATCAGCAGCGCTTCGCCGATTACCGACGAACACTTGATTGACCTCGTTTCCGCCACCGTCCGCCACGTGCCTTCCGCATTCAACATGCAGGATCAGAAAGTCGTCCTCTTGCTTGGCAAAGACCATGCCGCGCTCTGGTCCATCGTGATGGAGACCTTACGGAAAATCGTCCCACCCGCGGCCTTTCCCAAAACCGAAGCCAAAATCAAATCGTTTGCCGCCGGTCATGGGACGCTGCTTTTCTTTACCGATGTCGACGTCGTCGAAGGGATGGCTAAACAGTTCCCGCTTTATGCCGATAATTTCCGCATGTGGTCGCCCCAAGGAAACGGCATGCTGCAATACGCGATTTGGGCGTTGATCGAATCCGAGGCCTTAGGCGCTTCCTTACAGCATTATAATCCGTTGATTGACGACGAGGTGAAAGCCCGTTGGAAATTACCCGCGAGCTGGAAACTGATGGCGGAGATGCCATTTGGAACCCCAACCGGAAAACCCGACAAGAAAGAGTTCCAACCGACCGAAAGCCGCTTCAAAATCTTTGGAAAATAGGCTGCCTGAAAGACGAGTAAAACTCGTCTTTTCTTTTTTCAAAGTGTTATACTGAAAAAACTAGAAGCCTCTTCATTACGCAAAATGGAGGTTGTACCTATGACCAGTCGTTACCGGCGATCCGACCACGCGGCTTTGCTGTTCGTTTCCGGCCTCCTCTTTTTATTTGCGGGCCTTGCGTGCCTCATCGTGGATTCAGGGGACGCCCGATTACTGAAAACGATCGCGGTCATCGTCTTCTTTTTCCTTTCGGCATTTTTTGTCATTTTCAGCATTTTGTATAACTCGACCGGCCATTCCATCACGATTTCCGATAAAACCATGGCCATCAAATGTTACAAGGAATTCATGTTTGTCAGCGGAGAATTGGCGCGTACGGGAAAAGCGCTCTTTTGGTACCGTACATTTACTGTCAACATCGCCGATATCGAAAGTTTTGGGGCGTTAAACGGCAAGGAGATATATCAGC
>JAPLKQ010000103.1 GCA_026387995.1 Bacillota bacterium | reverse complement strand
TCGCTTCGATCATGGCTTTGCAAATTTCTGCGGTCTTTTCTTCGCTGTGGCCGCTCAAAAATGAGTCGATGTCGGTGATTAACTTGCTATAGACCGTTTCCGGAATCGTGTTGATGCATGGGGCCAAACATTGGCCGAGATGGTAATAAAGACAAGGCACCGACGGCAAAGTTTTGCATTTCCGGAGCGGGAATAGTTTATTCAGCAGATTGATCATTTCGTAGGCAGCGCTCGAGTTCGGGAACGGCCCGAAATATTTGTACTTATTGTCTTTATCGTCCCGCAAGATTTTTAGATAAGGGTCTGAACCTTTACGCAAAGCGATATAGGGATAATGAGAACCATCTTTAAGCAAGATGTTATAACGCGGATAATGCTGATGGATTAAATTCATTTCAAGGATTAACGCTTCTTTTTCGCTGGCCGTTAAAATCGTGTCGAAATGATCGACCGCAAAGACCATGGCGGCGACTTTTCCCGATTGCGGCCTTAAAAAATATTGGCTGACGCGTTTTTTAAGATTTTTGGCTTTGCCGATATAGATGATTTTGCCATCTTTGTTCTTCATCAAATAAACGCCGGGTTGATTTGGCAACAAGGCGATTTCGCGTTTCACGATTTCGGTCATTTCAAAATCACCACCGTGGCGCCGGCGCCGCCTTCATGCTGTCCGCCGAGGCGAAAACTTTCGATGAAATCTTGTTGTTTAAGATAGTCATGGATGGCACTTCGAAGAGCGCCGGTCCCCGAGCCATGCACGATGCGTACTTGTTTGAGATGCTTGATGCGGGCATCGTCCAGATATTTGATGACGCTTTCGAGGGCTTCGTCGACGTGTAATCCGATGACGTTATGTTCGAGTCCGACATGGGACTTGATTTGTCCTAAATCATCGATATTGAATTTGCTTGGGCGGACGCTTGAACTGGGGGCAACCGTTAAAGTCAATTTGGTCAGCGGCGTCTCAAAAGACAAACCGTCAGGCGTGGTAACATAAGCCCTATTTTTAGCAATGCGTATGACTTTTCCGACAATGCCCATGCCTTTGATGATGACATAATCATTGACGGCAATCTGGTCGTGGCTCTCTTCTTCGTCCTCGCCGCTCACGAGGTCTTCAAGTTTTTTCTTGGCGGCGATCACTTCGTGCAGTTTGGCTTCAGGATGTTGAATGTCAAACATGATTTCGCGAATTTTAGCTTCGGTCTTGGCGAGTATCTCTTCTTTTTCCACTTCGGCGTCTTCCACGAGATGCTGGCGCTTTTCAGCTAATTGTTCGGACTCTTTTTGTAATTTCTTTTCACGGTCATCCAGCTGTTTTTCTTTGCTCAAGAGTTCATCTTTGAGAAACTCATTTTCACGAACTTGCTTTTCAAGGCGGCCGAGAACGACGGAAACGTCTTCGACATGATGGCCGCTGATTTCCGACTTGGCGTAATCGATGATCTCTTGACGTAAACCGCTGCGTTCAGCGACTTCGAGACCGTAGCTACGGCCGGGAATGCCAATCTTGATTTTGTAGGTAGGTAAAAGACGGTCCTCGTCAAAAATCATGGAGGCGTTTTCGATGCCTTCTTCGGACATGGCGAATTCTTTGAGTCCGCTATAGTGACTGCTAACCATCGCCAGCGCATGTTTGTCTTTGATATAACGGAGTACGCCGACGGCTAAGGCTTCGCCTTCGCGAGGATCCGTTCCCGTGCCTAATTCATCAATCAGGATCAGGTCAGTGCCTTTGAGGGCCGTCGTCATTTCGACGATGTTTTTGATATGGCCGGAGAACGTCGAAAGGTTATCGGTCAGCGATTGGTTATCGCCAATATCGACATAAATATGTTTGAAAAAGCTCAG
>JAPLKQ010000105.1 GCA_026387995.1 Bacillota bacterium | reverse complement strand
CTGATCGACACCATCGTTTCGGGGAGCCATGTCAATCAAGTCATCCTAGTAGCCATCTATTTCATGAGCACGATTCTTTTGGTGCAATTCGCGCGTTTCTTAAAACGTTATTTTGTCCGTCTGTTCGCGAACCGCACCAATCGTTCGATGCGCACGATTTCCTATCATAACATCATCAGCAAGCCGATTATCGAGGCCGAAAAAGAAAAATACGGGGACGTGATGACCCGCCTCGTCGGTGATGTCGACATTACGGTCGAAGGCATCCGCAAAGTCACCACCGAGACGTTCGATACTGGTGTCTTGATGGCCTCCTATCTCGTGACCCTTTTCCTTTATGACTGGAAAATCACCGGACTGGCGATTATCTTCGTTCCCGTCGCCATGATTTTGGCCGAGAGCATGAAAACGGTTATTTTCAAGCGTTCAAGGGCTTTTCGGGCCCAGATGAGCGTCGTCACCGGCAAGACTTACGAAATCGCCATTCACGCGATTTTGCTTCGTACTCATGGCGTGCTTGATAAAAACATCGACCGTTATAATGACCAATTGATTGACCTTGAGAAAAAGGCCGTGAAAGCCAACGCTCTTGAAAATGGGATGGCGCCCATCTATTTACTCATCGCCTCGCTCGGCGTCATCTTCGTCATTTATATGGGCGGGAACCGCGTTGTGGACGGTTCGTGGACCATTGGCACGTTTACCGCTTATCTTGGCTTATTCGTCGCCTTGACGGTGAAAGCCAGCAAATCGGGCAAACTATTTAACTCGGCGCAGAAGGCCAGCATCTCCTGGCAACGGATTAAACCCTATTTGACCCCGATGGTCGCTTTAGCAACTGCGCACATTACCTCCAGCGATGCCAGCATCGCGGTCAGCCATTTATCCTTTGAGTTCCCACATTCAGCGGCGCATCTCGTCAATGATATCAACTTTGAGGCCCACAAAGGACAGATTATCGGCATTACCGGCCCGATTGCCTGTGGCAAATCCACCTTAGGCATTGCCTTATCGGATACCATTTATAACAACGTTACCCTCGGGGCGGATAAAGACATCAGCGAATTACTCAAAGATATCGCTTTCGACACCGATCTTAAGCATATGCCCGAACAGGAACAAACGCTGGTCGGCAACGCCGGCGTCAAGCTTTCGGGCGGCCAGCAAGCCCGCATTTCCTTAGCGCGCGCTTTGCTTCATAAGAACGACATCATCATTCTCGACGATCCGTTCAGCGCCGTCGACACTTTGACCGAAACCAAAATCATCGAAAACCTCAAGAGTCATTACCATGACAGCGTGATTCTCATCATCAGTCACCGTTTAACCATATTCCCGCGCGTCGATAAGGTGATTATGTTCGACGGCGTCGTCAAATATGGAACCCACGAAGAGATGTTGAAGCTTTCCCCTCTCTATAAGAGCATTTATGAACTCCAAGGAGGCGAACGCTAATGGTTTTCTCGGTCATTAAAAAAGTCTTGCGCCGTAATCTTTGGCTCGTTTTCGTCCTCGTCATCGACATTGCCATCGTCGTTGTCGCTGGGCTTTTGCCTGCGCAGATCATCCGCGTCGTCGTCGATAGTTATTTGAGCGTTGGCATTAACGCCGGCCTTTTGGTCATGGCATCCTATTATCTTTTGGTCATCGCTATCAGCTGTTTATTCGATTTCATCAAGCAAATCCTCTTGGTCGTGCTCGGCGAAAAGATTACGAAAGAGATTCGGTTGACGATGTCGACGAAACTTCGGACCATCCGCACGCAATATTTCTCCGATAACGAGTATGGGGTCATCGCTTCTCGGTTTACCAACGACGTCGATGCGATTAACTCGATGTTCACGGAAGGGCTTATTGGCCTTGTCATCGACCTTTTGAAGATTTGCGGCATCATCATCACCATGTTTTTCTTCGATGTCACTTTCGGGTTCATCACGCTCGCTGCCATCCCGGTAATCTTTGTCATCACGCGCATTTTCCAACATTTCATGCTGAAAGCGCAGATGAAGAGCCGAAAACTGATTGGCAAAGTGAACAATCATATTGCCGAATCACTGCGGAATATACGTATGATTAAGATTTTTTCCGTCGAGCCTTTCATGAAAAAACGCTATGCCAATTATCTCAATGACAACTATAAAGCCGTCGAGAGCGTGAATTTCCTTGACTCCTTATATCCGCCGATTGTCGTTCTCATGCGCGGAATCCTGATTGTCGTCATTGTTTTAGCGGCCGCCGGACTTCTGGGTACATTATCCGTTTCTGTCGGTATCGTCGCCGGTTCCGTTGAATTGATGACGTCCTTATTTACCCCGATAGAATCGCTGGGCATGGAACTTCAAGGCATCCAGCAATCCGTTTCCGGTATCAAACGCGTCAATGAATTCGGTAATGAAGCCGATGAAGAGCCAAAAATGAAGATTACTGCGCCCGAGGTTGTCCCGGATCGTTCTAAGTTAGTCATCCATTTCAACAAAGTATGTTTCGGTTATGAAAAGGACCAAGTCGTGCTTGCGGATATCGAGATAACCGTCGATGCCCTCGAAAAAGCCACTTTTATCGGGCGTACAGGCGTCGGAAAGACCACACTCTTCCGATTAATCATGGGTTTACTAAAGCCGACCAGTGGCAGCATTACCGTCAATGGCGTCGATGTCTATAAGATACCGAATGAAATCAAACACCAGATATTTGGTTATGTCGATCAATCCTTCTTATCCCTTAACGGCACGATTAAAGATCAGATTACTTTGGGGAACGATTATAGCGATGAAATGGTCTGGCAAACGCTTGATTTTATTGGTCTTAAAGCTTATGTTTCGGGTTTAGAAAAAGGATTCAACACGCCTTACGAGACGGGATTATTCAGCCAAGGCGAAAGGCAGCTTCTTTCGATTGGGCGCGGCATTATTGCCAATCCGCCGATATTGTTACTCGATGAAATGACCGCCAATCTCGACAGCTTGACCGAAGCACGAATCAATGCCGTTCTTGAAAAAGCGAGCTTGAGCCGCACTATTTTATCGATTTCCCATCTGTTATCGAGCATTAATGATGCCGATAAGGTCATCTATATAGAGAACGGGCGCGTCCGTGCTTCAGGTTCCAAAGAAGAAGTATTGAGTCTCGACGATTTCCGCAAGGAACTCGAAATCGAAAAACTCTGGAGGTAAACTATGCGTTTTCATTTGGCTAGATATGAAGACCTTCCGGCGATTCTATCGATTATTCATGAAGCCCAAGCGTTTTTGAAAACGCAAAATTCAGGACAGTGGCAGGATGGTTATCCCACCGAAGGAATACTTCAGAACGACATAAATCAACAACGGTTGTATGTCGCAAGGAACGGCAACGATGTTTGTGGTGTTTGCGCCGTTTTAAACTATGATCCCGATTATTCGAGCCTGACTTCTGGAAGTTGGATCATCAAAGTGCCTTACCTCGTCATCCATCGTTTTGCCGTGAGTGATAAATATCGCCGTTCAGGCGTTGGAAAATATATGCTTTCAGAAACCGAAAAACTAGCGAAGAGACAACAAATAATCGATATTAAAGTCGATACGCATGAAAAAAATGTCCCCATGATTTCACTCTTACTTAAATCTGGATTTGAAAAACGCGGCGAGGTTCTGCTTGAGCAAACGAAACAACGCGTCGTTTTTGAGAAAGTACTCAAATGAAAACCATCCTCCATTTAAAAGATGACCAGTACCCATTCACCTATATCGATCAGATCAGAGAGATTTCCCGGGCTGTTGTTTTTAATGACAAAGGCGAAATCGCTTTGACTAAACTTTTGGCAGACGATAAGTTCGGGCACCGCGATTACTATGAACTGCCTGGCGGTGGCGTCCAAGCCGGTGAAACGTACGAGCAAGCCGTGCTTCGCGAAATTGAGGAAGAAATTGGTTTTGCCGGTGAAATCGTTGCAGAAATCGGACAAGTCATTGATTTCTACAATCTTATTCACCGTGAGAATCATAACCATTATTTTCTTGTTAAAGCCCACGCTTTCGTTGGAACCCGCATGGAAGAGAAAGAAAAACACCTCATCGAAAAAATCGTTTGGGTGGATATTGAAGAAGCGCGTCGTTTGTTTTCACCTAGCGGCTGAAATGCTAAAAAAACAAAAGCGATAAATCTTTACAATACTGGTCAAAATAGTTATTATTAATTGGCTATCTCTGGCGAATGTGGTGAAGGGGTTTAACACACCTGGCTGTGAACCAGGCACGCGTGGGTTCAAGTCCCATCATTCGCCCCACTAAATCTGTATGCAGCCCTTTGCCGGGCTGTTTTTTTTCGCTAAAATTATGAAGAATGGCCGATGTTGGCTATAATAGTAGCGAAAGAAGCGAGATTAGAACCCATGAAAAAAATCGTTAAATTACTTTTTTGCCGTTTCTTTGTAGTATTTCTTTTGATTATTATTCAGTTATCAATTGTGCTTTCAGCGTTAACTTGGCTACAAGACTATAATCACTGGGTGTACTTGGCCTCCTTAGCGATAAGCATCATCATTGCTTTCATAATCATCGGCAATCGCACGAATCCCAGTTATAAAATCATTTGGCTCATCGTGATCCTTGCCGTGCCCCTTTTCGGTGGTATTTTATATTTGATTCTCGGCAATAAGAAAATGAGCAAGAATAAGCAAAAAAAATATAGACCGATGAACAAAGTCATACGTGAAATGAACAAAAAGGCAGAACTCGTTTACTCTCAACTTCAAGAAATCAACGCAGACGCGAGCGCGCAAAGTAACTATATTCAAGAAACAACCGGCTACCCGATCTTTCAAAACAGTCCTGTTATTTATTATCCTTCTGGAGAAAAATATCTACCCGACCTTATCCGGGAACTTGAAAAGGCCGAGAAGTATATTTTCATGGAATATTTCATCATCGAAAAAGGTGAAATCTGGGATAAAATACTTGAACTTTTAGAACGAAAAGCAAAAGCAGGAATCGACGTCCGCATTATCTATGACGATTTAGGATGCATCGACACTTTGCCGGGCAATTATTACAAAAAACTCCGCAAAAAGGGTATTAAAGCTTTTTCCTTTAATCGTTTTTTTCCTTTAGTCAATGCCCGTCTAAACAATCGTGACCATAGAAAAATATGCGTCATTGATGGGCTCGTCGGATTCACGGGCGGAGTTAACTTGGCAGATGAGTATTTTAATAAGGTAAAGAAGTATGGCTTTTGGAAAGATAACGCCATGATGATTAAGGGAGATGCTGTTAAAAGTTTAACGCTTATGTTCATCTCTTTCTGGGATGTTCTTAGCAACAAGACCGACAAGTTAGAACAATTCATTCCGGTGACCCATAATTCGGTTGACAACCCTTCTGCTGGTTTCGTTCAACCCTATGTCGATAACCCACTGGATGACGAGGCGGTTGGCGAGAATGTCTATCTGAACCTCATTGGACGAGCCAAAAAGTATCTTTACATCACGACGCCTTATCTTGTCATTGATAACGAAATGATTGTGGCTTTGTCAAATGCCGCAAAACAGGGAATTGATGTCCGTATCGTAACGCCGCATCATCCTGATAAACGAACGGTTTTTTCTTTGACACGATCATTTTATCTTCAGCTCGTTGAGGCAGGCGTAAAAATATATGAGTACACGCCAGGTTTCGTCCACCAAAAAGTGTTCTTGGCGGATGATGATTTTGCGACGGTAGGAACGATTAACTTAGATTTCCGCAGCTTATATCTGCATTTTGAAAATGGCATTTGGCTTTTCCATGATCCCGTCATCAAGGATATTAAGGCTGATTTAGACGATATCATCTCTAAGTCCGAATTAATGACGATCGAAAAATGCAAAACCCGAGGTCTTACGCGAATTTGGCAAAGTGTTCTTCGTGCCTTTGCTCCTATGCTCTAGAAAAAATCAATTTTGCTAAAGCGAGTTTCAACACCCTTTTGGAATTTTTGATATACTTGTTTCGTAAACATAGATTGGAGGAAATTTCTATGAAGTATCAATGTTTAGTATGCGGTGCGATTATCGATAGTCCGGATGAATGTCCAGTATGTGGTGCCCTTTCAGATCAAATCGTGCCTTATGTTGAGGAAAAAGCTCAAGCTAAGCCAGTTAAAAAACAATATCGCTGCCTTGTCTGCGGCTCTATCATCGACAACCCTGATAAATGCCCAGTATGTGGCGCTCGTCATGAGAAGATCGTTCCACTCGAAGAGGAAAAGAAACCTGTGGCGAAACCTGAGCCCAAAGTTGCGCCTCATAAAGGAAAACAACAATATCGCTGTGAAGTATGCGGTGCCATTATCGACAATCCGAATGAATGTCCAGTATGCGGTGCCGGTCCAGAATGGATTAAACCAATTAAATAAGCGAATTTTCTAGAAAATTGACTCCCTATGATTAGGGAGTTTTTTCTATATATTTAATCTCATTTGTGATAAAATTACAAAAAAGAGGGACTCATAAAATGAAAGTTCGATTTATTAACGCTCGTCTTCTTACAATGAAAAACGGAGCTCATATCTCCGAGGGTGAACTTTGGGTTGAAAATGAGCGCATCTCATATGTCGGCGAAAAGAAAAAAACAACGATCAAATTTGACCGCATTATTGATTGCCAAGGTAATGTTTTGATGCCTGGTTTTAAAAATGCTCATACGCACAGCGCCATGACGTTTCTAAGAAGCTATGCCGACGATTTGCCTTTAAAAGAATGGCTTTATGATAAGGTTTTTCCAGTTGAGGCACGTGTTACGGTGGATGATATTTATCATTTAAGCAAACTGGCGTTTGCAGAATATGTCGCGAGCGGCATTACTGCTGATTTCGATATGTATTACCATCCTGAAGCGACGGCCAAAGCGAGCGTTGATTTCGGCTTCCGCACTGTTTGCCTCGGAACCGTCACTAAATTTAAGGAATCCGTTCCTGAAATGGTTAAGAGTTTTAAAGAAATTAATGGCAAAAACGGCTTAGTTACATACCGTCTTGGCTTTCATGCCGAGTTTACCACGACCGAAGAAATCCTAATCGCCCTAAGTCAAGCGGCGGACGAGCTGAAGACTCCGATTTTCACACACATCAGCGAAACGGCTGCCGAAGTTCAAGGGTGCATCGAACGCCATGGAACGACTCCAGTCATGTACTTTGAAAAACTTGGTTTATTCAACCATGGCGGTGGTGGCTTCCACTGTGTCTGGTTGACCGATGAGGAAATGACCATCTTTAAAAAACGCGGTCTCTGGGCGGTTACTTGCCCGGCAAGCAATGCCAAATTGTCGAGTGGTGTCGCTCCCATCCAAAAAATGGCGGATATGGGTATTAATCTAGCGATTGGAACAGATGGCGCCGCTTCGAATAATTCTCTCGATTTCTTTAAGGAAATGTTTTTAGTCACTGCCTTACAAAAAATCATAACGAAGGATCCCAAAGCTGCTAATCCATATATGATTCTGGAAATGGCGACCGTCGGCGGGGCTCATGCCATGGGACTTAATAACGCTGATATTCTCGAAGCGGGCAAACTTGCTGACTTGATCATGATTGACTTGAACAAACCGAACATGCAACCCATTAATAACATTATAAAAAATTTAGTTTATTCGGGGAATATTTCAAATGTCGCATTGACGATGATCAATGGCAAGATACTCTATGAAAACGGCCAGTACTTTATTGGCGAGCCAATTGAAAATATATATCAAAAAGCCAATGAAATTACTCAAAGAATTAAAACGACAAAATAAAGCGTTTCTTTCGAATTCGAACAATTTTGTATCAAAAAACCCGGCGTAAACCGGGTTTTGTTTTTCGAAAAGTATTAATCGACTTGTGCCATATACATATTGAAGAAAGCGGTAATGATCGGTTCATGGTAGACCGCCCATGAAGGATGCATGTCAGTGGTTCCTTCTGCGGGAGCGGCAAGGTATTGACCAAGAATGTTGGCATCAGTATATGCAAAGGTGCGTGTGCCATCATAATAGCTGCGTGTGATTTGGTAAGGATGATCGCCGACACCTGGAGCTTCATAGGAGTCATTGTAAATCACAGCCATATCTTTGATAACCGACATATCATCGACAGGAAGGTTTCCATTTGCTTCGATGTATTAGAAGGTCGGAACGAATCCTGTGACATAACCTAACGCAGTGTTCAGAACATTGCTCATGCCGTAATTGTCTTTGAACGTGACCCAGCCTGGGGTGTTGTTCCGGTCAACGCTATTCCATAAACCTTCACCTTCAACGTCCAGGGCGTAAATCTTTTTCATTGCCGGGTGCGCGGTGGCATAGTTTTTGTAAAAAGTGGTTGTCGCGTAATTGCAATCTGGGCAAGAAGGACGTCCGTAATAGACGATGAATTTATCGTCGGTAGCGAACTTGGCGTCTAATTCGGCTTTCGAAATATACATGAAAGTCGGAAGGACGACTCTATCCTCAAACCACACTTTAAATGCGGCGTAATCAGTAAATGCCTTATTTTTTGTCGCGTTTCCGGTAATGTATGACTTGTAATAAGCAAGCACGCCGCCTTCATAAATGGCGATAATCGGTGAATCGGCGGTCGCAATCGGGAGGCCATAGTGTTCGGTCTCGTATTTGATCAGCGATTCTTCGAGCGTATAAATCTTGACGCCCTCTTCGCTGATATATTGATTTAAAATCGGATAAAAGTCGGTCGTACAACTGCACGACGAATTCGTGATGACAATGACAAAGTTTGCTTCAGCTTCAACCAAAGCGGAGAAAGAACTGTATTCTGATAAAGCCACATAGGTCGTTAGACTCGAATATCCAGTGATCAGATTGACTTTGTGAAGCACGGTATTGCCGCCGCATGCCGACAGCATAGCGGCCGATAGAATTAGTGCGGATGCTTTCAGTGATTTCTTTTTCATATTCGTTACCTCATTCAAGTACCTAATATCTTATAACAAGAGCGATATGATTACAATAATTGTAATAATAGCGCTATAGAGCGGGGCTTTCCAAAGAAATTATAATGCTTTTGGAAGGAAATTTACCTTTTCTAAATTGCGAAGAAAGAGGAGTGAAAAATCCAATTGAAAATGGCATTCGTTTTTCCGCCTAAAAATTACTTTGTAGATTTACATTAAATATTATTGCATTTTGATTTCAAAGTGATATATATTTTGTTAGACGCATTATTCTGAAAATTCATTTGTAATTTTAGCATAAGGTCGTGGCCAAAAATAAAAATATAAAATGCGGGGAACATCGATGGAAAACGACAACATTATCATTCGCCTTGAAGACATTTCCAAAGAGTACGATGGTAAATTTGCCGTCGAGAATTTTTCACTTTCAGTCAAAAAAGGTGAATTTGTCACTTTTCTAGGTCCTTCCGGATGCGGAAAAACAACGACGCTTCGCATGATTGGCGGTTTTGAAATTCCAGATAAAGGCCGCATTATCCTCAATGGTCAGGATATCACCCACATGCCGCCTTACAAAAGAGCGGTCAATACGGTGTTTCAACGCTATGCGCTCTTTCAGCACTTGAATGTTTATGACAATATCGCTTTCGGCTTGAAACTTAAGAAATACGATTTCAAAATAGTCGGAACGGATGGACAGGAAAAAATCGTTTCGCGCAAACTAAACGTCGACGAAATCGACGAACGCGTGATGAAAGCATTAAAAGTCGTTGATTTGGAAGAATTCGAAGACCGTGACGTCGCCACCTTAAGCGGCGGTCAGCAGCAACGCGTCGCAATTGCCCGCGCTATCGTCAATGACCCGAAAATCTTGCTTCTGGACGAACCTTTAGGGGCTCTT
>JAPLKQ010000038.1 GCA_026387995.1 Bacillota bacterium | reverse complement strand
TTCAACGTCATGTTCGGTTCGACCAATTCCGGCCTCATCAACCAAGTGATCATGCTCTTTGGTGGCGACCCCCAGAAATGGCTCGTCGCGGTGGGCAGTTCTCACTTCAACATGGGCGTCGTCATCATCGTTTATTCCATTTGGGAAGGCATCGCCTTCAAAATCCTCGTTTTCATGAGTGGCCTCGCCAGCATCGATAAGCAATATTACGATGCCGCCCGGGTCGACGGCACCAGCCGCGCGCGTATTTTCTCGCGCATCACCGTCCCGCTCTTGTCTCCGCAGATTCTCTACATCACGATTACCTCGTTTATTGGGGCGTTTAAGGCTTATTCAAGCGTTATCTCGCTCTTTGGCGCCGGCGCCTACAACTTTGGCGGCATCACCGGTAAATCGTGGATCACCGTCGTCGGCTACATTTATATCGCGATGCGCGACAGCAAAACCGCTCGCGCAGCCGCCGGAAGCATCGTTCTTCTTTGCATCATCCTTGTAATCACTGTATTACAGTTCTGGGTGAGCAAGAAGCGCGTGCACTATTAAGGAGGGATGAGTATGGCAGAAGAAGTAATGACCGAAGGCAGAGAAATATACTTTGCCGACCAAAAGGCCCTTCGCCGCTACAAGGTCCTCCGTATCATCAACCGCGTTATCCTCTATGGATTTTTGACGCTCGTGGCGTTATTCATGCTGATCCCATTCTACTGGATGTTATCGACCTCATTAAAGACCAGCACCGAGCTCTCGAACGAATTGACTCTAGGCGTCGTCCATTTCTTCCCGCACGAGATCACGTTCGCCAACCTCGGGGCCATCTTCAATACCTCGGGTTCGGCTAACTTCGGGCGCTACTACCTGAACACGATCATCGTGGCCTTGGCCTCGACGGCCATCACGATCGTCACGACCATCCTGTCGGCCTTCGCCTTTGCCCGTCTCAACTTCAAAGGCAAAGAAATCGTCTTCACGATCTTACTCGCGACGATGATGATCCCGGGCGAAATGATGGTTATCACCAACTACCAGACGGTTTCCGTCCTCGGTTGGAGAAATACCTATTCGGCCTTGATCTTCGTCCATTGCGTCAGCGTCTTCTATATCTTCTTCTTACGGCAGACGTTCCAACAAATCCCCAACGAGCTCTACTTAGCGAGCAAAGTTGACGGATATGGGGACTTCGCCTACCTACTGAAAATCATGATCCCGATCGCGATGCCGACCATCGTCACGATCATCATCTTAGGAGTCATGGGTTCTTGGAATGCCTACGTCTGGCCGACCTTAGTTACCGAAAGCAAAGACATGCAATTGGTGGCCAACGGCTTAATGTCCATCTTCCAAGACAGCGCCTACTCACAGCCTGAGTTCAACAACATCAAGCTGGCGGCTTCCGTGGTGGTCACCACGCCGCTCCTCGTCTTCTTCATCATCTTCAAGAAATACATCATGCGCGGCGTCAGCCGTAGCGGTATTAAAGGTTAGGTATTTACACCTTCGGGTGTCTAATATAAAAAAAGGAAAGGAAATTCTATGAAAAAACTTATCAGAATAAGTGCCATGACGGTTGCGTTGATGCTCATTGGTTCATCCATCAGCGGATGCAGCAACACGCCCAGCACCTCCAGCGGCAGCAGTTCAAGCGCTTCTGGCTCGAGCAGCGAAACCGGTTCATCCGGCAGCGAGTCCTCTTCGTCTGAGGATAACTATGTCAATCCGGACGTCCAATTGCCCGCAACCATGGGACTCAACGAATTCAACGCCGCCTACACGTCCGTCGCCCCGATCGAGATTAACTTCTGGACCGGATTCGGCGCCGCCGTGACCGCGAACATCGATTCCGGCATTGGCGAATTCCAAGCCGCTTATCCGAACATCGTCGTGACCCACACCTCCAAAGGCGGTTACGATAACCTTCAAAAGGCCATCAACCTCTCGATTACTTCCAACACTTACCCGAACGTCGCCATCGGTTATCCGGACCACTTTGCCGGCTACACCGGCTACATCGACAGCCAAATCCAATATGCCCTCGATCCGTTCATCGAGAACTCGGAATACGGCGTCGACATGAACGATTATGTCGCCGACTATATCCACGAAAACCAAACCTTCCAATTCAAAGACCGCGCCAAGACCGAAGGCTATACCTTAGGCTTGCCGTTCAACAAATCCACTGAAGTCATGGTCTATAACCAGACCTTCTTCACTTGGGCGAATTCCAAAGACGCGACCATCGTCATCCCACAAACTTGGGAAGACGTCAGCACCATCGGCACCAAGATCATCAACCTCTTGACCACCGGCGCTTACTTCGGTCACAAGATCGATACGCTCGGCAACAAGAACGATGCCGCGACCGGCGCCAGCGTCCTCATTGACTTAACCACGATCACCGCCGATATCTTCTATCCGTTCTCCTATGACTCACAGAGCAACTTCTTCATCTCGCTCGTCCGTCAATGGGGCGGCAAATACACCGAAATGGGCCCGGATATTTCGAGCGGCTACGCCGTCTTCGATAACGACGAGACCCGTGCGGCCTTAGCGTTCATTAAAGGCTTGTATGACGACCACATCGTCGGCATCCCGGTCACCTGGGGCGAAACGTCCTATTGCTCCATCCCGTTCAAATCAGTCAAATCCGTCATGACCATCTCCTCGTCCGCCGGCGTTTACAACAACGTCCCGACCGGCGATGCGTTTGAGATCGGCATCTCGACCGTCCCGTACCATCAAGGTGGCGTGAAAACCGTCATCTCGCAAGGCACGAACATGGCCATCTTCAAAACGACCGATGCCGCCAAAGCCTTAGCTTCATGGCTCTTCGTCCGTTTCATGACCACGACCTATAACGGCACCTTTGCGATTGAATCCGGCTACTTCCCAGTGACGTACTCCGGACTGAATAGCGCTGCCTACCAGTCGTACATCAACGTCACCGAAGATAGCGCCTCGAACTTAAGCAAGATCCACGCCGCCAAAGTCAACTTCGAATCCTATTCGAACCAAACCTCGGGTTGGGTTAAATTCGTTGACCCGGGCTTCGTCGGTTCTTCGACGATCCGCGCTGAAGCCGCGAATATCATCCCGCTTTTATTCTATGGTGATGCTTCCACCAACTACCCACAAGGCGCGATTGACTACGCCATGTCGCAACTCACTGACTACGTGAAACCCGAATAGTCGTCCGTCGACCTTAGAAAGTTGGTAATTATCGATGAAAAAATTCTCCTTATTAATATCGAGTTTGGCGATTCTTGCCACAGCCCTCGTCGGCTGTGGTGAGACGTCGTCGTCCTCGAGCATCCCTTCGTCGAGTTCCGTCTCCTCGTCAAGTTCATCCTCTGAAATCGTGTCGTCCTCGTCGTCTTCAAGTTCGTCCTCCGAAGTCATTCTGACCCCGGCCGACTTGAATACCGACCAGACCGACGCCTTTCACTTTACCGCCGATTATGCCGGCAAGAACTTCATCGCGGACGGGATTGGCGAAGTCTTTCTGAAATCGAACACCGATGGCGATACGGCGGCTTTCTACACGAAAGCGGACCATACCGAATCGGTGAAGTGCCGTTTCCTCGGTATCAATACGCCCGAATCGACCGGCAAGGTCCAACCGTGGGGCAACGCCGCGAGTGCCTTTACCAAAGGCAAGCTGCTCGATGCCACGAAAATCGTTCTCATCAATGACGTTCCGACCTTTGGCCAACTGGATAGTTCCGGCGGCCGGTATCTCGGCTTCGTTTGGTATATCCCAAGCACCGGGACCGAATTCCGTTTG
>JAPLKQ010000067.1 GCA_026387995.1 Bacillota bacterium | reverse complement strand
TGTGGCCCGCGTTACCCCGATTGGCATTGTAATGGGCTTGTTTGCCTTGTACATCCGCACCCATTCGATCTTCTCTTCTTTTGTGTACCTCATTAAAAAAGTACCCCTTTCCTGGTTGTTCAGGATTTGGGGTACATGTCAGAGCGCCTATGTGTTACGAGATGATAAATCCGATGATGAGTTCGATGACGCAGAAATAGAAGATGGCACCAAGGCATGTCGACCACAGGCTGTTACGCCAGCGGCGGTCACGGTCAAAAGCATAAGAAATCGTTAAATACATTCCAAAAGGTGGGATAAAAAAGCAGAGTTTATCCCATTTATGGCGGATTTTACGTTCCGCGAAATCATAGCCGAACGATGAATTGCGCATTCTCTCGGCATCGTCGGAATGGTTGGGCGACACTTCCACCGTTGACACCGGTGTGGTAGGAAAAACGTAACCGCAATGGATGCAAGTATCGGAGTGATCAGGCAACAATTTGCCGCAGATAGGACATTTAATAAGTGCCATGAAGAGACCCTCGTTTCTAAGTAAATTTATTCTATCAAAATTACTTCAAAATACAATGAGTGCCTTTAAACATTCGCTGAATCCTTTTGATAAATCAATTGAAACTATCGTTTTTATTCTGTAACTGGATATTCTTGGCTTTTGGAAACTACTTTTTTATGCGCTTTAGCGGCTTTGAGATAGACCATGATTCCTTTTGCAAGGCGTCCTTTAATGATATAGATCAGTCCTTGAAGGCTTTCTTTGCTGATGCTGCCTCTCGTGAAAGAAATCAATTGACGTAGCGGCCCCACCACTGCGGATTCTTGCACGATTTTAACAAGATAATCCGGGGCGTCCTTAGGGATGAAAGTGGCCGCTTTTTTCTTCATGACATTATAGAAAATCCGTCCATTAAGACTGACGCGACGCGCATCAAGCAAAGTGGCATTTTCATCGAGTGTTCTGCGTGTGTAACGTTTATTTTCAGAAAGCGGGTGTCCCATGAGATGAATGAATTGCTTCATGGGATAATCCTTTGTTTTATGCAAAGCGTAATAAGCGCTGCACACTTTTGAGTAATCGGGAATGTTCTTTGAATTGCCTTCAACATAAACGTTCTCTTTGAGACGGATATCGCGTGAAGAACTGCCGACTAAAATATCGAAATGACCCGATTCTATTGTCCAATCATGGGCTAATACGTTGTAGAAAGCCCACGAACGAGAATCCAATTCAATCGTGACATTGACTGTTTCACCCGATTTAATGAAAACTTTGGCAAAACCTTTTAAGGCTTTGTCTTCGCGGAAAATAGTTGAATCAACGTCACGGATATAGACTTGGGCAACTTCGGCCCCATCCATTCCGCCTGTATTCTTAATATCAAAAGTCAGGGTGGCTTTTCCATCACGTATGTGGCTCGAGCTCACTTTTAAATTGGAATAGTCAAAGTGACTGTAGGAAAGGCCAAAGCCAAAAGGAAAGAGAACATCCTTTTTGGTTTTATCAAAATAGCGATAGCCGACATAAATGCTTTCACGGTACTCTACCGTCTTGGGACCGCCATGAAAATGTTTCGAGGCGGGATTTTGATCAAGCGAGAGCGGGAAGGTTTCCGCTAATTTGCCGCTCGGATTCGTTTTTCCGAAGATGACGTCAAAGGCGCCTTCTCCAGCGGCTTCTCCGCCTAAATAGAGATTTAAGACCGTATTTACCGAGGAAATCCAAGGAGTTTTTACGGGCGCCCCAATGGAAAGAACGACGACAATATTGTTATTGACTAAGGATAATTTGGAAATTAATTCATTATGACTTGCAGGGAGCTCAAGGTGCGTTCGGTCAAAACCTTCAGACTCGTATTCTTCAGTTAAACCGACAAAAACTAAAACGACATCCTTATCTTTGGCGATGCGAACGGCTTCGGCAAATTCCTTTTCTTCAAGAACGGTACCCGAAGTATAGCCATCCGCATATTCATATTTAACGTGTTCTTGGTCCAAGACTTCTGTAAATTGAACAAGATGGCGTGGATTTACCAAACTCGATCCATTGCCTTCATAGCGCATTCTCTTGGCAAGATGTCCGATGACGGCTATCGTTTGATTACTTCTAATCGGTAATAAATGATGTTCGTTTTTTAGCAAGACCGCACCACTTGCAGCTGCTTGGCGTGCTAATTGGTGGTGAGCCTCATAGTCGCAAATACTCGGCTGACGGTTTTTGGTGTTTTCAGTGATTTTATCGAGATAGGCTAGGTTTCTTTCAACGACGCAGTTAAGTTCCGATTCTTCCAATTGTTTATTTTTAAGAGCTTCAAGAACAATTCGGTCATAGGTGCCTTCCGAGGTTGGCATCTCAAGGTCAAGACCCGCCTTCACCCCGGCGACACGATCGTTGACTGCGCCCCAGTCGGACATGACGATACCTTTGAATTCCCACTCATTCCGGAGAATGTCGGTCAGTAAGTATTTGTTATCGCTAGAAAAGGTTCCGTTAATACGGTTGTAACTGCACATCACGGTATAGGGTTGTGCTTCTTTAATAGTCATTTCAAACGCCGGTAAATAAATTTCGCGTAAAGCCCGCTCATCGACTTCACTGGAAATCATCATGCGGCGATATTCTTGGCTATTGACCGCAAAGTGTTTTAAAGAGGTTCCGATTCCGAGGGACTGAACACCCAAAACAAAGGAGGTCGCCATTCTTCCGGCAAGAAACGGATCTTCACTTAGATATTCAAAGTTTCTCCCACAAAGCGGGCTTCTTTTAATGTTGATGCCAGGCCCCAAAACAGTCTGAACGCCCTGATCAATGGCTTCTTCGGCTAACGCTTTGCCAATAAGCTTTTCAATTTCAGTATCCCAAGAACTAGCTAAGGTCACGGGGAGAGGAAAACAGGTAGCAGGAACGCTTTGACCCAAGACATTGATTTCTTTGGTTGGTATTTCTTTGCGAAGGCCACAAGGTCCGTCCGCACATTTCGTTGAGGGGATTGATAATCTTTCAATTGGGGTCGTATCCCAGTTCGTCACTCCCGATAATAAAGCGCATTTTTCTTCTAAAGTCATTTCCGATAAAACTTTTTTGATATCCATATTATTTTCCTCTATTGAGTCTTTATCACCGATATTATAGCGTAAACATTGCTCACTGGAATTGTTTATTTGACAGAGTTTGCCTACCGTTGGGTTTTCTGTTGTCAACGAAGGTGGAAACGCTTACAATTACTTTTGTGTATTCTTCCATTCAAAAGGAAGAGAGAGGGCAAGATAATAATTATGCCAGAGAAAAAACGCCACCGCTTATTCAACTTTAACGACACTTTTTCCGGAGACAAAATTCCTAAATGGACAAAATGGGTTTATCCGGGCGTCGGCATTGGACGTGATGCCTCGTTTACGCTCGTCAACCTCTTCTTCATGGCTTACATCCAATATGCCGCTGATTTAGGTGACCATTACGGTCTAAAAATGGGCGTCATCGCCATCATCATGTTCTTCTGTCTCTTATGGGACGGCATCGACGATCCAATGATTGGCAGTTTGATTGAAAATACCCATTGGAAATGGGGAAAATACAAACCCTGGATTTTCATTGGTGCCGTGACTAACTCCATCTGCTTAGCCCTTATGTTCACGCTTCGTCCAAGTGGTTGGTGGTTCGTCGCGCTCTTCGGGGTCTTCTATCTCCTTTGGGAAATCACCTTTACGTTTAACGATATTGCCTATTGGTCGATGCTACCAAGCCTTTCCAGCGAAGAAAAGGAACGCACACAATTGACAACGTTAGTCAGCGTGTTTGCAAGCGTCGGCGCGTTTGCCGCTGGCGGATTAGTTCCTATCTTAGTGGCTGGTAACGCCGTCAAGATGTATAACCTCATCGCGATTGTCATTGCTCTCATATTCTTCGCTTCACAAATGATTCTGGTATTCACTTGCAAAGAACATGAACGCGATACCGTTGCCGAAGCCAAGCAAGATCATGCCGGAATATTGGAAATGTTCCGTGTTATGTCGAAAAATCATCAGGTTTTCTGGATGTCGATGATTATCTTCATTTATTCTCTTGGTAGCGCCCTGTTAAACGCTTTCGGCCTTAACTATTTCTATTTCTCGTTTGACTATACGACGGGCGGTTCATTGATGTTTGCCTTCACCGTCGTGTATGCCATCGGAACGATATTGTCTCAAGCTGTCTATCCTTTATTAAATAAGTTCTTAAAACGCAATCAATTGATTACTTTAAGTTTTATCTTCATTTGTATTGGCTATTTCCTCTTCTTCTTAGTCGGAAAAGTTGGCCCCTACAACGTCATCCCAGTAAATATTTGGATTCTTTCCGCGATTGGTGTTTTCATCTTCGTCGGTCAAGGTATCTTCTATTTGACCTTGCTCCTCATGATGACCAATACCATCGAGTACAACGAATGGAAAAACGGATCGCGTATGGAAAGCGTAATTTATTCATTACGCCCGTTAGTCGTCAAAGTCAGCAGCGCCGTTCAACAAGGGATCGTTTATCTCTTCTTGCTCGCCAGTGGAATTTACGCGATCAGTTCTAGCATTTCCCAATTGGAAATCGCTAAAGGTCTCGACCCAACCGTCGATGTGACGACCCAAGCCAATGATCTCATTCATGGATACCAAAATACCGGTTCTTTCGGTATGACCATTCTTAAAATCGGCATGTGCCTCATTCCGTTAGCGTTATTTACCTTGGCGCTTGTTTTCATCAAAAAGTTCTATGTCATCGATGAAAAGAAATATGAATTGATGCGTCAGGATATTAAAGCCGGGCGGACCGGAAAAGAAAACCCGCATTTCGATTCCAAAGGAAAAGAAATCATCGGTTAATCGACTCAGCAAGTCAGCCTCTTTTCCAAAAGAAAAGGGGCTTTTTATTTGCCCCTAGATTTTAGATGATGTTAATTTCAATTTCTTCAGTTCCATAATCTTCGGTGGATACGGTCAATTTGCTAAGACCCTTGAATAAATGGGCGTTTCGCACGTAAACACCGGTTGTTCCGCCGATTAAAGCAACATTAGACGGTCCAAGAATTTCTAGGCCTGGGCTAACTTCGATCCTAACAACGGCCTGAGTATATTGAGCCGGTTGCTTGAATTCATCCAAAAGCCGGATGAACACGCGCGTTGCGTCATAAGTTTCTTTTTCGGATAAAACGTTTTTATCTGGTGTGACTTCCAAACTAAATTTTAACGATGGCCCAATGCTTTTTTCGGAGATCAACTTACCGTCTTTATAACCCTTAAAGGTATAGATGACTTGTTTGGTGCCCCAATTGGAAACATATACATTCCATAAATGAGCAAGGTCATCATATTTAAGATGATTCTTAACCATCTGAACGCCGACAGTTACAAACGTTTTCGCAGGCAGATGAGCAAAACCGACGATGCTGGCCTGTCTTAAAGCTTCTTTGATGGCGGCCGCGTCTTTGGGTTTGAACTTTTCGTTCTTTTCCACGGCATCGCCGATATAATCATCAATAATCACCGGTGGATGCGGGAGATAATGATATTTCTTGCGATCCGGAAGGAATTTATTGATGTAACGATTATTTTTGTATAACTCGACATAGTCGCAGTTTGTCAAAACAACCGTTCGGCCAAGCAAGCGCCCGCAGCATATTTGGGTATGCGGAACATATCGGTGACGCCATGATAACAGATGTGGTCTCCAGAGCCGAAATCCTTGTGGGTATTGTAGTCAGCGAGACACCAACCGATGCCACCGCTCACTTCCGGATACTTGAATACCGATTCTAAAACATTGAGGTGCCGAAAGGCTTGCTCAACGCGCATGCTTTCGTTATCCGTAGATTTCGTAGGATACATGTGTCCATTATATTCTGTAATCAGGTATGGAGAACCTTTGGGATGGACTTTGCTGGGTTTTTCGAGACCTTCATTAGGACCGTTATGGTGGAAATCGTTGTAAGTGTAAACGTCCTCGAGCAGTTCGCTATGCTTGAAATTACGAACCCCGCCAGTAGGACGGCTTGGATCATAATCATGAAACATTTTATTGGTGAGCGTATAGAGTTCATGGTCGTCCGGACTTTCGTTGACGCGGACACCCTCACAAATGACGCTCGGGTGATTAAAGTCGCGCCTAATCATCTTGTCTACGAACATGACAAAATTTTTGCGCCAGGTCTCTGTTTTTCCAATAAATTGCCATCCGGGGGCTTCATCAAAAACCAAAAGGCCTATTTCATCGCAGCGATTCAAGAAATGTTCAGAGGGTGGATAATGAGAACTCCGGACGATATTGACGCCCATCTCAAACTTCAAAATATCGGCATCTTTTTCCTGTAAACTTTGTGGAGCAGCATAGCCTACATAAGGGAAGGATTGGTGACGGTTTAAGCCTACAAGTTTTATATGCTGTCCATTGAGATAAAAACCATTACTTTGGAACTTAACGCTACGGAACCCAAAACGGATTGATTTTTCATCAGGCCCAAACGGACTCATTAATTCAGCTTTTAAAGTATAAAGGATAGGATGAGCAATGTCCCAAACTTTGAAATCCTTTAAGGCATAAGAATTAGACGAAAACTTTGCAATTACCATGTCCTTTTCAAATAATTGATAAATCATCTCGGCGTGGATTCCGTCAGGATTATGTAACTTTGACCGTATTTCCATATGACCTTTATCGTCGGAAATAATTTCAAGGGTTTCGATATAAATGGGATTTCGAATTTCGAGATAAACTTCACGATAAATTCCACCATATGTTATATAGTCCATGTTTTCCCCAAAAGGTGGAATTTCCGGATCCTCATGGGAGTCAACAATGGCAACAAGACGGTTATGCTTTGAAATGACTTTTTCACTGATATCAATTTCGAAGGGAAGATAAGCAGAAACGAACTCACCTAAATAATGTCCATTAAGGTAAATTTTGGCTTTCGCCATAATTCCCTCAAAATGGATGATGACGCTTTTTCCTTCGTGGTCTTTCTCTAAATCGAAAAATAGTTCATATGAACTAATGAATTGTGAGCTTTCTTCATTAAAATAATTGAAAGGCAATTGCTGGTTCGTGTGCGGGATATCGATTTTCAACGCTTCTTTTGGAAAAGCCTCAAGATATTTTTCTTGAAATTTCGGGATATAACTCCAGCCAAAATTCAAAAATTGTTTCATGACATTATTCCTCGTTTATCTAAAATTTATTTTAGCATGCGCATCAATTAAGTTATAATTATTTCGATAAACCGAGGTACATATATGATTAATGTCAAAGACAACGTCTTTCAACTCGATACCGAGCATACAACTTATCTTTTACGCATTGATGAGACAAAGCATGTTCGGACTGAATATTTTGGAAAGAAAATACGCACTGCCGACAATTATGATTTTTCAAAAGAGAAATGGGCTTTCGCCCTTGGTAGCAGCGTTGTTTTTGATAAAGCGCATCCTGAATTATCCCTTGATAACCTGTCGCTTGAATATTCCACTGTCGGAAAAGGCGATTTCAGAGAACCCAGCATTTTACTTAAAACAAAGGCGGGCTTCACAGCCGATTTTCTCTATCAAGGTTTTGAAATTAAACAAGGCATAGAAGATTTAGAATCTTTACCAACACCTCACACAGGTGGCGAAACCCTCGTTTTGCATCTCGAAGATACAACTGCAAAAATCAGTCTTGATTTATCCTATGTTATTTTTACCGAATCGGACGTCATTATTCGTAACACAAAAATCATCAACAAAAGCTCTGAAACTTTCACGCTCAATAAACTGATGAGTTTCCAACTTGATTTGCTCAATCAGAAATTTGAGTTAGTCAACCTATATGGCGGATGGGCCTCGGAGATGCATCGTAGCGAAAAGACTTTAGGCCCTGGTATTTACATCAATGATTCAAAGACTGGCGCCAGTTCGAACCGCCACAACCCATTCTTCATGTTGAAATCGAAAGACTCCGATCTCAATCATGGAAATGTCTATGCATTTAATTTGATCTATAGCGGTAACCATTATGAAATGGTTGAGGTCAATTCATACGGCAAAATCCGGTTGCAAGCAGGAATTAACCCATTCTGTTTTGAGTGGTCGCTAAAACCCGAGGAAAGTTTTATTTCCCCTTGGGGCGTGCTCTCCTTTTCAGATCAAGGAAAGAATGGCGCTTCTCAACATATGCACCATTTTATTAACCATCATGTCATCCGTGGCGACTGGGCCCTCAAGGACCGTCCGGTGTTACTCAATAACTGGGAAGCAACCTACTTCGATTTCACAGAAAACAAACTGCATGATCTTTTGAAACGAGCCAAGGATTTCGGCATTGAGCTCTTTGTTTTGGATGACGGTTGGTTTGGCAAAAGAACCGATGACACAAAAGGCCTAGGCGATTGGGAAGTGAATCCCAAGAAATTACCTCATGGTCTCGAACGTTTAGCGGATTCAGTCAACAAAGCCGGCCTAAAATTCGGTCTATGGTTTGAACCCGAAATGGTTAACGAGGACTCTGAATTATTTCGTTCTCATCCGGAGTGGGCAATAAAAACACCCGATAGAGTACCAAGTTATGGCCGCAACCAAATCGTTCTTGATCTGGGGCTCGAAGAAGTTCAAAAATACATCGTTGATTCATTATCAAAAATACTGGACTCAGCAAACATTGAATATGTTAAATGGGATATGAATCGCCATATGTCTGATTTCTATAGTTCGCGCTTTGATCAAGGCGAGTTTTTCCATCGCTATATTCTAGGCCTTTATCACGTCCTCGAAACCCTTACGAAAAAGTATCCCCATGTTCTTTGGGAATCCTGTTCCAGCGGCGGTAACCGTAATGACTTAGGCATCCTCTCATATATGCAGCAAAATTGGGCAAGCGATGACACGGATGCTTTTGAGCGTTTGACCATCCAAAGCGGCACTGCGATGGCCTATCCATTATCTACGATTGGGGCCCATGTCAGCGCATCTCCTTCTCATCAATTACTCCGCAGAACCCCTATCGATACCCGTTTCAATGTCGCTTCATTTGGAACGCTCGGTTACGAGCTAGACCTTAAAAAGTTATCACCCGTTGAAGAGGAAGCGGTTAAAGATCAAATTGTCTTTTATAAAGAGCATCGCCATCTGCTTCAATATGGAAGCTTTTATCAACTAAAAACGCTTGAAAAAGATGGTTATGTTTCTTGGATGGTTTTAAGTGACGACCGCAAAGAAGGAATCATCTCCTATTTCCAAGGTCTCGGAAAATCCAATCCGACGGTTGATATTTTGCAGGGAACCGATTTTATCGAGGATGCTCTTTACCATGTCTCGGCTCGCCATCAAGAGACCAATATCAAAACGTTTGGCGGACTTCTTAATATGGCTCTTCCCGTCAATCTGAATGAAGACGGACGGATTATTGATTTAATCAGCAAGCACAAAACCATCGAAGAACTGCTCAAGAAAAGTTACGATGAAAACTACGATGTTTATGGCGACGCTATCAATAATGGGGCCATCAAACTATCGCCCCAATGGTCAGGGACCGGTTTTAATGAATACGTTAGAGTTCTTGCGGATTTCGGCTCGCGTTTGTATTACTTCAAAACAAAATAAAACGCGCGTTCTATCCTTCCTTTCCCCAAGCGTCATTAAATTGATTCCGCAGACTCGGTTTTAAGCGTTCGATTTTTTTTCGTTTTTCCTCTAGTTTAATAAAATTGTAGATGATATATTATTTAAGTATCGCTCGAGAGTCTGTTTTTTATAAATAAAAAATGACGAGGACGTCAAAATTGAAAATGCGTTTTAAGAACCTAAACGAGAACAATCAAATAATGGTAATGAACGCCGTTTTTCTCGCGCTCATCGCTATTTGTTTTTTGCCTTTCTGTTTTGAGTTTCCGTCCACTGTCATGTTTAGTCTTCTCTATGGTTGGCTCATTGGCGGAGTTATTTCAGTCATTTGTTTTGCCTTGCTTGTCAGCCAGATTAACGCGTTGACTTCGGACGATGCAGGCGTGCGCATCCGTTCTATGACGTTGTACTTTGGGCGTTTCCTTCTTTATGCCGTCGGTTTAGGCTTGGCTGGCTATTTGTATTACATTGACATACCCGTTATTAATATTTTTGCTGTTTGCGCAGCATACATGCCGATTCGTCTTATCATCGTCGCCTATAAGCGGAAAGTGAGATTACAAAAATGATGCTGTTGGATATTAATAGCATTCTTGCGGAACTTCCCGCGGAAATTTATATCTCGATTCTCGTTGTTTTTATTATTTTTGTATTGTCTTTAATCGTCTTCTTCAAATTAAAAAAGGCCAATCCTTTAAAAAAGCCAAAAGGCATTTTGCTTTTAGCGGAGATTGGCGTGGATTATTTCGACGGCATGGTTAAGCAACAAATGGGCTGGCGTTTTAAGAAACTTGGCGGCTACTTTTTGGCAATTTCCATGTATTTGGTCTTGGCGTTTATCATTGGCTTGCTCGGCGTTCCTTCTCCGATGGGTTATTACATGGTGCCACTCAGTCTCGCTTTATTTACTTTCTTGATGATTCACGGCACAAGCATCATTTACAAAAAATGGAAGTATTTCCATCGCTATATCGAACCTTTTGCTCCGTTTTTACCAATCAATTTGCTTTCGATGTGGTCCCCGATCATCTCACTCAGTTTCCGTTTGTTCTGTAACGCGCTAGCGGGTTGGTCCATCATGTCATTACTTTATTACGTTCTCGGTAATGTCTCCGCAGCGATTTTTTCTTTCTTGCCGGCGGGATTTAATTCCATATTCATCGCGCCTATTATCGCGTCATGGCTGCATTTATATTTCGATTTGTTCTCTGCCGTTATTCAAACATTGGTATTTATCATGCTCACAATGATATTTGTTGCGCAAGAAGGCCCGGGCGACGAAGAGCCCATGCCCGCAATCGTCATTGCATGATGAAGATATAGAAACACATAAAGGGGGATTTTCTATGTTACTTAACGTATTACACACTTTAGTCGATGTCGGCACCGGCTTAGCTGCAATCGGCGCTGGATTCGCAATCGCTGTCGGCGGTGGCTGCTCCGGTATCGGCGAAGGCAATATCTGTGCCAAAGGCGTTGAAGGTATCGCACGGAACCCAGAAGCGGACGGCAAAATCCGTACTGGCATGATTCTTGGTTGCGCACTTGATGAAACGACTGGCATTTACAGCTTGCTCGTCGCAATCTTAATCATCTTCGTCATGAAATAAAGGTGAGTTGCGTGTCAGCACTCATCAACTTCAGAATGGTTATGCCATTCACACTATCAGGAGTTTCCGGAATCTTCGAGGGACTCATCGATAAAATCTTTCCAAGCGGGATTTGGCCTTTAATCACGCAACTTTTAGCGACGGGAATCATGATTTTCATCGTCTATAAATTGCTCTACAACCCAATGAAAAAATTTCTCGCAAAGCGCGCCAGTTATATTCAGACGAATATTGAAGGCGCCGCTCTCAGCAACCGCCAAGCGGCAATTGCCCTGAAAGATGCGCAAGAATCAGTTATCATGAGTAAAGTTGAGGCCCAAGCCATTATCAAAGCCGCCAGCGAAGACAGCGCACGGTCTCGTGAAGCTTTGATTCTTGAAGCGGAACGCGAAATCACTGAAAGCAAAGTCCGCGCCCAAGAAGAAATTGCCTCCAGCAAAGACAAAGCGCTCGATGAAATCCATCAGGAGATCGTCTCCGTCGCGCTCGCCGCCTCAAAACAAGTGTTAGGCAGAGAAATCAACGAGAAGGATAACGCCCGTCTCGTCGATGATTTCATTAGGGAAGCCCGGAATTAATTATGGATAGCGTCGCTGTTCGTTACGCAAATGCGTTAAGAAGCCTTGCCGTCGAGGAAAATCGGCTGACCGATTATAAGGTCATGATGAAAGCCACGGTTGCGGCTTTTAAACAAAACCCAGATTTGACGACGTTACTTTCGAGCGCATTTATAAAAATTAACGAAAAGCGAGAAACTATCGATCATTTATTTGGGAAAACCGATTTGAAATCTTTCGTCTCATTTCTGAAAGTCATCGTTGAACATAAACGAATCCACGAGTTCCCGAGCATTGCGAAGGAGTTCATTAAATTTGCGAATGAAACGCTCGGCATCGAAGAAGGCATCATCTATTCCACTATTCTACTCACGTCAGAAAAAATAGCCGAAATCGAAAAAACGATTTCTGATATTAGTCACACGACCGTTGAACTCATTAACGAAATTGACTTATCGCTTATCGGTGGCATTAAAGTCGTCGTCCACGACCGTATCTATGATGGCTCGGTCAGCACCATGATCCAGTCATTACAAACCGAATTACTGAAAAGAAAGGTGATTAATCGTGAAAATTAACGCCAACGAAATTAGCGCTCTTATCAAAGAGGAAATCAAAAACTATGAACACCGCTACGCTTCCGACGACGTCGGAACCATAACGAGCGTCGGTGATGGCATTGCCATCATTTACGGACTGGATAAAGCTATGTTGAGCGAACTTTTGCTCTTCCCAGGTGATGTTTATGGCATGGTTCTTAACCTTGAAGAAGATCAAGTGGGTGCCGTGTTACTGGGCAGTGACCGAAAACTCAAGGAAGGCGATTTTTACTCGGCAGTGACCGCAAACTCAAGGAAGGCGATGTCGTTAAACGGACTGGCAGAGTCGTTGAAGTTCCTGTCGGCGACGGCCTTTTGGGCCGTGTCGTCAACGCTTTAGGTCAGCCGATTGACGGACTCGGCAAAATCGTCTCCACGAAAACCCGTCCCATCGAGCGCATCGCGCCAGGGGTCATGCAGCGCGAACCGGTCAATAAACCCCTTCAGACTGGCATTTTAGCCATCGACTCAATGATTCCGATTGGCCGTGGCCAACGCGAACTCATCATCGGTGACCGGCAAACAGGCAAAACAGCCATTGCCATCGATACAATCTTGAATCAAAAGAACGAAAACGTTCTATGCATATATGTCGCCATCGGCCAAAAGAATTCTACCGTGGCCAATATCGTTGAAAAACTGCGTTCTGGCGGCGCGATGAACTATACCACCGTCGTGAGCGCGACCGCAAGCGAATTAGCGCCTTTACAATGGATTGCCCCTTATGCTGGCTGCGCGATGGCCGAAGAGTGGATGGATGCCGGTAAAGACGTCTTAATCGTTTATGACGATTTAAGCAAACACGCCGTCGCCTACCGGACCTTATCGCTCCTATTAAAACGTTCTCCCGGACGCGAAGCCTATCCCGGCGATATTTTCTACTTGCACTCCAGACTGCTCGAACGTGCGTGTAAACTTGGCAAAGAATATGGTCAAGGATCGATTACCGCGCTTCCGATCATCGAAACGCAAGCTGGCGATATTTCCGCTTACATCCCGACGAACGTTATTTCAATTACAGACGGCCAAATCTTCCTTATGACCGACTTGTTCAATAACGGGCAACGCCCTGCCATCGATAGCGGTCTCTCCGTTTCCCGTGTCGGCGCCACCGCCCAAATCAAAGCGATGAAACAAGTGGCTCAATCTTTAAAAATTGAACTTGCCAACTTCCATGAACTGCAAGCATTCTCGCAGTTTGGCAGCGATTTAGACGTTAATACGAAAAAAGTCCTTAACCATGGCGGTGTTTTGATGGAAGTCCTCCGTCAGGACCAATATGCCCCGTTCAATGTTGAAAGAGAAGTCATCGAGCTTTTCGTCGCCAAGAACCGGTACTTGGAAACCATCGGGATTCCCCGTATCCGCGAACTCCTAAAAGACTTCTATGACCGCATCAACGTCAAACATCCCGAAATCATCAAAGAACTTCATGAGTCGAAAACCATTTCTCCGGAACTCAATACGAAACTCGATGGCTTAGCCAAAGAATTTTTCGACATTGCCGGAACTAAGGCTTCATAGGTAACCTCAAATGTCCATCGGATTACAAAACACCAAACGCCGGATTTCATCGGTCACAACGACCAAGAAAATCACCAAGGCCATGGAAATGATTGCCACCACGAAACTGCAAACGTGGCGGGAGCGCATGCTGCTCACACGCGCTTATTCCGATGCGCTGGTCGGTATCATCAAAAAACACATTAACGGCGAAGAAATCGCTTCGCATCCGCTGTTTCAGGTCAATGAGGAGGCTCCATCAACGCTTTATATTGTCGTCAGCAGCAATCTCGGCTTATGCGGTCCGTATAACTTCAACATTTATCAAAAGATTTCCCATATCGTCAAACCCGAAGACGAGCTCATCGTTTTTGGAAGCCGTGGCTACCGTCATTTGATCAATGCCGAGGCCTTGGTCAATACGCAATTCAATAATCTCGGCGTCCGCATCAACTATGAGGAAATCAAGCTTGTCACTGGTTATCTGCTTAAAGCGTTCATTGAAAAACGCTTCAAAAGCGTGGAAATCATCTATACACATTTCATCAACTCGATGACTTCAGTGCCTGAAACGCTCCGTCTCTTGCCCTTATCGCAGGAGAACACGGACGCCAAAGAAAAGAACGAATACGGCCCGATTATTGAGCCTAGCCCGATTGAGTTTATCGCTGAAATCGCGCCCTTCTACATCAATAACGTCATCTATAGCAAGCTCATCGAATCGCAAATCGCCGAACAATCCTTACGCCGCTTCGCGATGGAACAAGCCAGCGACAATGCCGACGAACTCATCGATGAATTGCTGCTTCAGTACAACAAAGAACGTCAATCGGCGATTACGCAGGAAATTGCGGAAATCATCGGTGGCTCGAATAACCAATAGGAGGATCATTCATGAATCAAACCGAATTACCCAGCGGCATCATCGTCCAAATCATCGGACCGATCATTGACGTCCGCTTCGAAGAAAAAAAATTGCCGGCCCTATTGACCGCGCTGGAAATCGCCATTCCTGGGAAAGACCCCCTCGTCGTTGAAGTCGCCCAACACTTAGGCGATGACATCGTCCGTACCGTCTCCATGGGACCGACCGACGGCTTAGTCCGTGGCACCAAAGTCACGAATACCGGAGGTCCGATTACCGTTCCCGTCGGACCGGAAACGTTAGGCCGCATGTTTGATGTCCTCGGACGCCCAATCGATGATCTCGGCGGTGACTTTTCCAAAGTCAAACGCCTCCCCATTCACCGTAGCGCCCCGACTTTTGAAGAACAATCAACCAATCATGAAATCTTAGAGACTGGGATTAAAATCATCGACTTGCTCTGCCCTTATATTAAAGGCGGCAAGATTGGTTTATTTGGCGGTGCCGGCGTCGGCAAAACCATCTTAATCCAAGAACTCATCCATAACATCGCCACCGAGCACCAAGGCATCTCCGTTTTCGCTGGTGTCGGCGAACGTTCCCGTGAAGGCAATGACCTATACATCGAAATGAAAGGCACAGGCGTTCTCAAACAAACCGCCTTAGTTTTCGGTCAGATGAATGAACCGCCGGGTGCCCGTATGCGTGTCGGCTTATCGGCCCTCACGCCAGGATGTCCTCCTTTTCATCGACAACATCTTCCGTTTCAGCCAAGCCGGCAGTGAAGTCTCTGCCTTGTTAGGCCGTATGCCCAGCGCCGTCGGTTATCAACCGACCTTAGCGACGGAAATGGGACAACTCCAAGAGCGGATCACGTCCACCAAGGATGGTTCGATTACTTCAGTTCAGGCGATTTACGTCCCCGCCGATGACTTGACCGACCCTGCGCCAGCCGCTACCTTCTCACACTTAGACGCCAAGACCGTCTTGGACCGCCATGCGGCGTCCTTAGGCATTTATCCTGCCATTGACCCGTTAGCCTCCAATAGCCAAGCCCTCGACCCGAACGTCGTCGGCAAAGAACATTATCAAGTGGCTACCGCCGTCCTTAAAGTGCTTCAACGTTATAAAGATTTACAAGACATCATCGCTATTTTAGGCATTGATGAATTATCTGAGGAAGATAAACTTTCCGTGGCCCGTGCCCGGAGAATCCGTAACTTCCTGAGCCAATCTTTACACGTCGCTGAAGCCTTCAATGGCTTTCCTGGCGTCTTTGTCCCGATTAAAGAAACCGTCCGTAGCGTCAAAGCGATTCTCGAAGGCAAGGCCGATAAGTTACCGGAGCAAGCCTTCTTATACGTTGGCACCATCGAAGATGCCTTCAAGAAAGCGGAGACCCTTAAATAATGAGCGTCATCCATCTTGTCATCCTGTCCCCCAGCAGTCAATTCTTTGAGGGCGACGTCGATATGGTTACCGTTCCGACCAAGTTAGGGCCGATCGGGATTTTGCCTGAGCACTATCCCATCATCTCGTTACTGGTCATCGGAACGATGCATATCCAAACCGGCAGCGTCATCAAATATTTTGCCATCAGCGGAGGCATCATCTCGGTGCAGCAAGATCGGACGCTTATTTTAGCCGAAGCCATCGAACGTCCCGAGGATATTGACGTGGCCAGAGCCCGGGCCGCCAAAGCGCGGGCCGAAGCCTTGATTGCCTCGAAAGACCCAAACATCGATTTAGTGAGGGCGCAAGCCGCTTTACAGCGTGCCATGAACCGCATCCGCGTTCACGACGAACACTTATAATAGAAAAGCCCCGGCATGCTGCTGGGGCTTTTTATTTTTACTTTATTTAATCGCTTCGGCGTAGCATTTTTCGATGAGGGCAACGATGCGGGCGAATTCGGCTTCTTCTTCCATGTCTTCAAGTTCGAGCCAGAGCACGCGTTTTTCCGGGACTTTGTAGTTTTTGAAGATCCGGCGTAAGACATCATAGTAGTTGGCATAGTGGAATTTTAAATAATCTTCTTGGCCTTTTTCAATGGTGCGGCCGCGTTTCCGGACATTCTTGAATAACTGTTCGGTCGGGCGGACCAGGACGATTTGTAAGTCCAAATCCGGAATCCGTTTTAAGTGTTCGTCGGCAATCGCGTAGGTCAGGGCCACTTCCATGGCGCTCATGATGCCTTCAAGACGGAGCAGTTCGGTGAAAACCAAGTTGCTGAACAGGGTCGAGTCGCACACCACGTTCGGGTTTTCTTTCGTTTTCCACATCAAGAGGAAAAGCGAAGAATAGAAGGCGTTTTGTGAAAGCATGGCGAACGTTTCCTTGTCGTTATAGAAATACGGCAGGTATTCGTTCTTCTCCACTGGTTCCTCAAGCAAGGCGCAGTGATAATAGGCCGCTAGTTTTTTGGAAAGCAATGACTTTCCCGAACCGATTGGCCCGATGATCCCGATTCTCATGATTTATATCCCCCAAATGCCGCAGCATTAACAAAGTTAATTATAGGCAGTAATGCCCTTGGTGTCAAAGCGTTTCCGGTGTATTTTCCTAAGGATTTTTAGATGTCTTTTCAAATAGAAAAACGATTAAAAAAGTCGATAGTTTTTTAGGTGGGTCTATTTGTTCGAATTTATCGTAGCGATTCCTCGTATTGAGCGTCAATGAGGGCGACGATCCGTGAAAATTCTTTCGGGTCTTCCATGTCCTCGCAGGTCAGCCACAGGATTTTGCTGTCCTGCACATGATAGTTCTTAAAAATACGGCGGAGGGCCGGATAGTAGTTCGTGTTATGGAAACCCAAATACTCTTCTTGGCCTTGTTCGATGCCGCGGCCACGGCTCTTCACGTTTTTGAAGAGTTGTTCGTTGGAACGGACCAGCACCACGGTGAGGTCTAAATCCGGAAGGCGTTTGAGGTTGGCGTCGCAAATCATGTAGGTCAGCGCCGCTTGGGTGGCGTTCATAAGGCCTTGCAGCCTCATGATTTCGACGAATACCAAGTTGCTGAACATCGTTGAGTCGCAGACAAGGTTCTGATTATCTTTTTCTTTCCAGAAAAGTAGGAAAAGATCGCTGTAAAAAGCGTTTTGGGCAATCAGGGCCATCGTATCTTTATTGTTATAGAAAAGCGGCAGGAATGGGCTTTTGGCCACTGGTTCTTCAATGAGCGTAGCGTGGTAGTATTTGGCGAGCTTTTGGGACAGTAATGACTTACCGGCCCCGGTCGGTCCAATGACTCCTAGGCGCATGAGGATCCTCCTATGGAACACAACAGGAAAAACAACGTGTTCGGGTGAAAAGACTTTGGACTAAAGTGCCTTGAGGGCAGTTTCGACGAGTTCGACGATATGGGCAAATTCTTTTGGGTCGTCCAGGTCATTGACCGGCAACCACAGAATATGTTGAGGGGCAATCTTATAATTTTGGAAGATACGGCGGACGGTATCGTAATAGACTTGGTTTTGTTGGTGGAAGAATTCGGTTTCCTTTTTTTCGTAGGGACGGCCGTACTTTTCGAGGCGTTCTCGGAGTTGTTCCGGCGTACGGACGAGGACGATATGCAAATCAAAGTCCGGGATCCGTTTGAGATGTTGTTCGGCGACGGAAAGGGTCACCGCCACTTCGGCAGCGCTTAAAATGCCATCTAAGCGAAGGATTTCCGTATGCACCAAATTATTGAAAAGCGTGGAATCGCAGATGAGATTCTTGACGTCACGCGTTTTCCATAAGGAGAGGAAAAGCGAGCCATAGAAGGCGTTTTGCGTGAGTAAAGCGAAGGTATCGCGGTCTTGGTAAAAATAAGGTAAGTATTCGTTCTTCTCGACACTCTCTTCCACGTAAGTCGCGTGAAAATGGGTAGCGAGTTTTTTGGCGAGCGATGATTTACCTGCTCCGGTGGGCCCAATGATTCCGATTCTCATCTTTGTTCTCCCATTATTTTATTAAACAGCACCTTCATTATAATTTCATTATAAGGTGATTCCAAGTGACCTTTCTATGACACCACCAAAAAAGGACCTAAAGGTCCTTCCTGGTGTTTTATCTTTTCAATGAAAACGGTATCATCTTTAAAAAGATGGAAACTCGTGGACATGATCATTTCTTGTTTTTCATGAATTCGTAGCAGGCGACACTCACGGAAACCTGGAGGTTGAACGAGTCGATTTTTGAGCTTTGCCGGATCTTAATAGGCGTCCCTAAAGCCAGGTAACTATCGTCGAGGCCGCTGGATTCCGGGCCAAAGACGAGGCTGCTCGGTTTCTTTTCGAATGTCATTTCATCGAGATAATGTTCAGTCTGGAGCATGAACGGATAAAGGAGATGTTTCGGAAAAGCTTTTTGATAATCCGCGAAGGTTTCGTAATAGGCAATGTTCATTTGGAAAATGGCGCCCATCGA
>JAPLKQ010000137.1 GCA_026387995.1 Bacillota bacterium | reverse complement strand
ATGATGATCGTGATCATCCTCTCAAGCCTCATCCTGATTTTTATCGACCGCAAGAAAGCACAGCAAGATAAAGTCTTTAACTGGATTGTCTATATCCTTATCTTCGAAGAAGTCCTCGTCCGCATTGCCCGCATGACACGGATCATCGTTGAAGGGACTTGGTCCTTTCAAAATGTCTGGACGGCCTTGGTGCCATCCTTCTTATGTTCCATCGTCGTCTGGCTGCTCATCATCAATCACTTCGTGAAGTGGAAACCCCTGACCAATGCCTTAGCGGTAGTGGGCGTGGTCGCGACCGGCGGGTTCTACTTATGGGCCTCCGTCGGTTTCAATACCGTCGAACTCAGCATGATTCAACTCTATAGCATTACCACCCATGCGCTGGCGCTCATCTATTTCCTGCTCCAAATCATCTTTAAACGCGTGGAATTCCCCTTGAAGAAGATTTATGAACCGTGGCTCTTATTTGCCGCTACGCTTCTCTATTCGCTCTTTTTGAACTTAGTTATTTACCCTGGGGAGAACTACATGTACTTCATGTATGACAACATGACGTGGTGGGCCATCCCGGCGCCGTACTGGCAGTATCTGCTCTTTGTCTTCCTCGTCGTGGCCATCGGGGTGTTCTATGTTCCCGGGATTATCAAGACGCTCGTCGCAAAACGAAAAACGAAAACGAAGCTTGCTTAAGTCACTTCGAGCAAGCCATAAAAGTCCCGTCTAAAGACGGGATTTTTCTTTGAAGCCTTTGAAATGTGGCTCAGCACACGTGCGCGTTCAAACGACTTTACTTGAATAGTGCGGTCGCTCGCCCTATAATCATCTAGTAATAAGCACCTTATTACATTTCGTGTATCCATCGCAAATCGTGGCTTTTCGCTTGTATGGTCGTATGACATCAGGCGAAAACGGAATACTGCATGACTCGGACATCCTTCAAAAAGACGCCCTTTCGCGCGGCCCTGAATATGATTTCTTGATTGAATGGACACGCTCATAGAAAAGAAGGCTCGACTACTTATGGCCCGCAAACAAAAAATCACAACTTTGCCCCCCATCGAAAAAGACGTAAATAAACTCACGCCCAGTGAGGTTTTCGATATATTGAAGACGACGAAAACCGGTTTAACCAGCGCAGAAGCCACGGCGCGTCTTTCGATTTATGGCCGAAACGTTTTGCAAGTGAAGAAGGGCAAACCGCTGATTGTCAAGTTCCTGTCGAACTTTACGCATCTCATGGCTATTTTGCTTTGGTTCGGCGGCGCGGTCGGCTTTATCGCCCAGATGCCCCAACTCGGCATTGCCGTTTGGCTAGTCAATATCATTAACGGATCCTTCAGTTTCTTTCAGGAATTCCGCGCCGAAAAAGCGACGGAAGCCTTACAAAAGCTTTTACCTTTTTATGCCACGGTCACCCGTAACGGCGAGCAAACACGTGTTCTTGCCGATGAACTTGTGCCGGGCGATGTCATTATATTAGCCGAAGGCGACCGCATTTCCGCGGATGCCCGTTTAGTCGAAGAAAACGATCTCCGCATCGATCAATCCACATTAACTGGGGAATCTTACCCCGTCCGTAAGACAAAGGATGCCGTTTTACGTGCTGATTTGACGCATACCGAGCAACCTAACTTGGTTTTCGCCGGGACGAACGTCGCGTCCGGCGCCGGCGTCGCTATTGTTTTTGCGACGGCGATGAATACCGAATTTGGCAAGATTGCCGGATTGACCCAAAACCAAAAAGACGAGCCCAGTCCTTTACAAAAAGAGCTCGCAAAGCTGACAAAAATGATCACGGTCATGGCGGTCAGCATCGGCGCTTTCTTCTTTATCGCCGCCATTTTTATCGCCGGCGTCACCGTGGCCGAAAGCTTTATTTTCGCTTTAGGCATGATTGTCGCCTTCGTTCCTGAAGGATTACTGCCAACCGTCACTTTAGCTTTAGCCATCGGCGTTCAACGGATGGCCAAACGAAATGCTTTAGTCAAACGGCTTTCCGCCGTCGAAACGCTCGGCTGCACGACGGTCATCTGTACCGATAAAACGGGCACGCTGACGCAAAACGAAATGACCATCAGTGATTTATGGCTGGCCGAGACTCAATTAAAAGTCACGGGCGTCGGTTATGCCCCCATGGGCGAGATATTGAATGGCAAAAAGCCGATTTCCGTTGATGATAACGACGATTTACGTAGTCTTCTCGTTTCCGCATGTTTATGCAATAACTCGCGCCTTGTCGCCCCAGACGATGAATCTCCTCGTTGGTCGATTTTAGGCGACCCCACCGAAGCGGCGATGATGGTGACCGCCCGCAAGGATCCATCAAATCACTGATCGGAACAGCAAATTTTTCCGCGTCGCTTATGTGAAAGGCGCTCCCAAAGAAGTCTTGGATCTGTGCACGATGGTCCGCCGTAATGGCAAAGATGAGCCGATGGATGACGCTTTACGTTCACAAATCATGGCCGCCAACGACGCCTATGCCCGTAACGGTCTCCGCGTTTTAGCGGTTTCTGTCCGTTATTTCACGAAAGACGACGGCGTGCCGGCGAACAGCAGCGCCTACACGGTTGATTTAGTCGAACAGAAGCTCACTTTCCTTGGCTTGATCGCCATGATGGACCCACCGCGGCCCGAAGTCGCTGACGCCGTCATCAAATGCCGTCACTCCGGCATCCGCATCATCATGATTACCGGAGACTACGGTTTAACCGCCGAAAGCATCGCGCGCCGCATTGGCATCATCCAAGGCGACCACGCGCGCATCATTACCGGTGCCGAACTCGAAAAAATCGATGAGAAGTCACTTGAAGAAGCGCTGGCTGGCGAAGTCGTTTTCGCTCGTGTCGCGCCTGAACAAAAACTTCGCGTCGTGACCGCCTTGCAGGCCTTAGGCCAAGTCGTGGCCGTGACTGGCGATGGCGTCAATGACGCTCCAGCCCTGAAGAAAGCCGATATCGGCATTGCCATGGGCATTGCCGGAACCGATGTCGCCAAAGAAGCCGCCGACATGATTTTGACTGACGATAATTTTGCCAGTATCGTAAACGCCGTCGAAGAAGGCCGCGCGGTCTATAACAATATCCGCCGGTTCACGACTTATATTTTCTGCAGCAACGTCCCGGAAGCGGTGCCGTTTGTCTTTTTCCTTTTCTCGCATGGCACGATTCCGCTACCGCTCACCGTGATGCAAATTCTGACCATCGACCTTGGGACCGATATGATCCCGGCGATTGGACTTGGGGCCGAAAGCCCAGAAGCCGGCATCATGGATCGGCCTCCCCGCTCGTCCAAAGAGCCGCTCGTGACTTGGAAGATTGGCATCAAAGCTTTCCTTTGGTATGGCATGCTTGAAGCCGCGGCCGCGATGATCAGCTATTTCTACATTAACTTCCTGTTTGGCTGGCCCAATGTCCCGCTGGCGAGCAGTGGTCCCCACTATGCGATGGCGACGACCATTACCTTAGCGTCCATCGTCTTCTGCCAGATTGGCATTGTCTTCAACTGTCGTACGGATCGTCTTTCCGTCTTCAAAG
>JAPLKQ010000144.1:4662-10453 GCA_026387995.1 Bacillota bacterium | reverse complement strand
ACCACAAAGGTCGGACATATTAGCCGCGCCGCGTTGAAGAAAATCGCGGAATACAAATTGCCCGATTTAAATGCCAACGATATTGAAGCCGCGATGAAAATCGTTGCTGGTTCAGCCCGTAACATGGGCATTACGATCGACGACTAAAACTGCGTGGGAGGGAAATACCCGTTATTACCACCAAAGGGGAATTTATGAAGAAAGGCAAAAAGTACGTTAACGCGGCCAAATTAATCGATAGCGCAAAGCTTTATTCGATTGCCGAAGCCGCTGAACTCGTCAAGAAGACTTCAGTCACGAAGTTCGACTCGACGATCGATGTTTCTTTCCGTTTGAACGTTGATCCGAAACAAGCAGATCAACAAATCCGAGGCACGATCATTCTTCCACACGGCAACGGCAAGTCCAAAAAGGTCTTAGCCATTACCCGTAAAGTTGAAGAAGCGACGGCTGCTGGCGCCGATTTCGCCGGCGGCAAAGAATTACTCGACAAGATCGCCAATGAAAACTGGTTTGCATACGACGTCATCGTCGCCACGCCAGATATGATGGGCGAACTTGGCAAAATGGGTAAAATCTTAGGCCCGAAAGGCTTAATGCCGAACCCGAAGACCGGAACGGTCGCGGTCGACATCGCCAAAGCCATTACCGAAATCAAAGCCGGTAAAGTCGAATACCGCGTCGACAAAGAAGGAAACGTCCATGTTTCCATTGCCCGCGTCAGCTTCGACAGCAAAAAGATCATCGACAACCTTACCATCCTCTGCGAGACGATCGTCAAAGTTCGTCCTGCCGCGGTCAAAGGTACCTATATCAAGAGCGCCGTCATCCATACGACCATGGGTCCTGGCATCAAACTCACGTTCGCCGGTCGCTAAACTAGTTGAAAGCAACAATATACCAAAGACAGCAACGGCCAAGGGGCTTAATCATGTTGCCGAGGTGTGAATAATAACGCATTATTCTCGCCCACTTCAGTGTGGGAATACTCATTGTATATTGGAGCCTCTCATAAATCTTAATTTTCAGGAGGTGAAGAACGATGAATCAAGAAATTTTAAAAGCGAAAGCAGCCATTGTTGACGAAGTTGTCGCTTCTGCAAAGAAGAGCCAATCCATCATTGTGGTTGAGTATCGCGGCATGAATGTTGCCCAAATCACCGAATTACGTCGGGCTTTGCGCAAGATCGATGCAACACTGGGTATCTACAAGAACTCGCTGTTCGAAAGAGCAGTTGGCACTCTTGGCGTTACCGGACTCGGAGCCACAGTCGAAGGACCCAACGCGTTCGTCTTCAGTAAAGACGCAATCGCCGGACCGAAAGCTGTCGTTTCGTTTGCCCGCCGTCACGAATTGCTCGTCATCAAAGGCGGCATCGTTGAAGGCCAAGTCGTATCTGCTGCGCAAATCAAAACGGTTGCCGGTTTACCGGGACGCCAAGGTTTGATTTCAATGTTCCTATCGTGCTTACAAGGCCCAATCCGTCAATTCGCGGCTACCGTTCAGGCAGTTGCGGACAAACAAAACTAAAAACCATTAGGAGGAAAGAACAATGGCAAAGTTAACAAAAGTCGAAATCATCGCTGCATTAAAGGAAATGACCATCGTTGAACTCAACGATTTAGTCAAAGCCGTCGAAGTCGAATTTGGCGTTACCGCCGCTGCCGGAGCCGCTCCAGCCGCCGCCGTCGTCGAAGAAGAAGTTGTCGCCGCCAAGGGACCGTCCGAAGTCAGCTTAGTCTTGAAAGCCGTCGGACCGACCAAAGTCGCAGTCATCAAAGCCGTCCAAGCCATCACTGGCTTAGGCTTAATGGATGCCAAGAAACTCGTTGATGGCGCTCCAGTCGCGATCAAAGAAAAGATTTCACCGGTTGAAGCCGAAGAGCACAAGAAAGCCCTCGTCGCCGCCGGAGCTGAAGTTGAAATTAAATAGTTCCGTCTCTTTACCGCGTTAAATATTAAACCTGTCTTCAAGGCAGGTTTTTACCGCATTTAGGGGGTAGAGCTGATGTCTCATTATTTTGTAAACGACTCATCCTTGGAATCAAAGCCAAAATTGATAAATTACACGATTTTAGGACGCGCTTTCTCCCTAAAGACGGACACGGGCGTTTTTTCGAAAGACCGTCTCGATGAAGGTACCTATGCTTTTTTAAAAGCGCTCTTACCGCTTCATCTGACCGGCCGTGTTTTGGATTTCGGGTCCGGTTATGGCGCTTTGGGTTTAACCCTCGCCGCATTAACCCCCCAAACCCATTTCGTTTTACTAGATATAAATACGCGCGCGGTCGCATTATGCGAAGAAAACGCTAAAGCCCTGGGGCTCACTAACGTTGAAACCGTATGTAGCGACATCTACTCAAACGTCAAAGGAAAATATGATTCGATCGTGACCAATCCTCCGATACGGGCAGGCAAGAAAGTCATCTATGCCATGTTCGCGGGGGCCAAAGATTATCTAGTTGATGGCGGTTCGCTCTTCATCGTCATTCGTAAATCGCTCGGCGCTCCCAGCGCCAGCGCCTACATCGCCGAAGTATTTGGTAATTGCACCTTGATTGAAAAAGAGAGAGGCTTATGACCAAAGAATCCAAAGTGCAGAAATTGCTTCCTAACAACCGGATCGACTTTTCGAAGATTTCCGGCAGCTTGCCGCTTCCGTATTTGGTGGAAATCCAAACGGAATCCTACAACTGGTTTTTGGAGCACGGCATCCACGAGGTATTGCACGACGTTTTCCCCATTACCAACTATGCGGAAAATCTCGTTATCGAATACGTGAACTGCCGTTTTGATAAACCGAAATATGATTATCTCGAATGCAAAGAAAGAGATATGACTTATAGCGCGCCGCTTCGCGTGACCTTGAGCCTCCGTTTCAAAGACACTGGCGAAATCAAGGAAAGCGAAGTCTTTATGGGCGATTTCCCCTTGATGACCACGAGCGGAACCTTCGTCATTAACGGCGCAGAACGCGTCATTGTTTCCCAATTAGTCCGTTCCCCGGGCGCTTATTTAAGCACTACGCTTGATAAATCTGGCAAAACACTCTTCAATGCCGATTTGATTCCGACGCGTGGCACGTGGCTTGAATTTGAAAGCGACCAAAAAGACATTCTTTCCGTCCGGATCGACCGTCAACGGAAAATGTACGTCACCATCCTTCTCAAGGCTATTGGCCTCAGCGACCCACAACAAATCCTCGATTTATTCGGTGATCGCGAAGCTTTACGCAACACCCTTGAAAAAGACGGCGATACGAAGACCAGCCAAGATGCCTTACTCCAAATCTTCCGGAAATTGAAACCTGGCGAACCGGTAACTGCCGATGGCGCCGCTAATTTCCTTGTCCAGAAGTTCTTTGACCACAAACGTTATGACCTCGGTCGTGCCGGCCGGTATAAATATGCCAAGAAATTGGGCGTTTATAACCGTCTTTCCGGACGTATTTTGGCCGAAGATCTCATTTCCGCCAAAGGCAAAGTCAAATACAAGAAAGACCACTTAGTCACCAAAGACGAAGCGGATGCTTTACGTGCCGATAAGTTCTTTGAAAAAGGCGCTCACCAAGTCACGCTCAAAGTGAACACCGATCTTGATAGTCACGGCATCGTCAACGTTCTCAAGGTTTATAACAATGAGAAAAAAGAAAAGGTCGCCAACATCATCGGCACCGATTTAAATTTGACTGAACCGACCGTCACCATCAGCGATATGATCGCCACGTTCTCCTATTTCATGAACGTCATGGATGGCTTCGGCGACACCGACGATATCGACCACTTAGGCAACCGCCGTGTCCGCTGCGTCGGCGAACTCATTCAAAACCAATTCCGCATCGGCCTCAGCAAAATGGGCAAAGCGGTCAAAGAAAAGATGTCGATTTCGGAAATTGACAATGTCACTCCGCAAAACTTGGTGAACATTCGCCCGTTAACCGCCGCCATCAAAGAATTCTTTGCCACCTCGCAGTTATCGCAGTTCATGGATCAAACCAACCCGTTAGCCGAACTCACCAATAAACGCCGTTTATCGGCTTTAGGCCCTGGCGGTTTAACCCGTGACCGTGCCTCTTTCGAAGTCCGCGACGTTCACTACAGCCATTACGGCCGTATCTGCCCGATCGAGACGCCAGAAGGTCAAAACATTGGTCTTATCAACAACTTGGCCTGCTATGCCAAGGTCAACGAATACGGCTTCCTTGAGACCCCGTACCGTAAAGTCGATAAGGTCCACGCCATCGTCTTAGACGAGACCGAATACCTTTCCGCCGACCAAGAACGCACCCACATCATCGCGCAAGCGAACGTCAGATTGAGCCCGACGGGCGAAATCCTCGACGATAAAGTGGTGGCCCGTATCGATGGCGAAATCGTCATTGCCCCAAGAAATACCGTCGATTACATCGACGTTTCACCCAAGCAAATCGTTTCCATCGCCTCGGCTTGCATCCCGTTCTTAGAAAACGATGATACGACCCGTGCCTTGATGGGCGCTAACATGCAACGTCAAGCCTTACCATTACTCAAACCACACGCTCCGCTCGTTGGCACCGGCTTAGAACCGATTATCGCCCGCGACTCCGGATCGGCGGTCGTCGCTTTAGCTGACGGTATCGTCACTTATAACGACGCGAAGAAGATTGTCGTCCAAGAAGCCGATGGCGAACGCGTTTACCGTTTACAAAAATTCGGCCGCAGCAACCAAGGTACCTGTATCAACCAAACCCCGATCGTCAAGGTCGGACAGCAGATTAAGCGCGATGAAGTCATCGCCGACGGACCGGCCATGGATAATGGCGATCTCGCCCTCGGCCAAAACGTCACGATCGCGTTCATGACCTGGAACGGTTACAACTACGAAGACGCCGTCATCATGTCCGAACGTTTGGTCAAAGATGACGTCTATACGTCCATCCACATCGAAGAATACGATCTCGAATGCCGTGACACGAAACTCGGCAACGAAGAGATCACGCGTGATGTCCCGAACATCAACGAAGACGCCAAAGCCTTCCTTGACGAACACGGCATCATCATCCCCGGCGCTGAAGTTAAAGAAGGGGATATCCTCGTTGGCAAAGTCACGCCGAAAGGCCAAACCGAACCGACCCCAGAAGAAAAACTCCTCATGGCGATTTTCGCCGAAAAGACCAAAGAAGGCAAAGACTCGTCCCTCCGTGTTCCGCACGGTGGTGCCGGCATTGTCCTTGACGTCAAGATTTTCAGCCGTAAAAACGGCGATGAATTATCGCCTGGCGTGAACGAAGTCGTCCGTGTCTACATCGTCCAAAAGAGAAAAATCTCCGAAGGCGATAAGATGTCTGGACGTCACGGTAACAAAGGCGTTATTTCCCGCATTCTCCCCATCGAAGACATGCCGTTCTTACCCGATGGCACCCCCGTGGATATCATGTTGAACCCACTCGGCGTCCCGTCCCGTATGAACATTGGCCAAATCCTCGAAATCCACTTAGGCATGGCCGCGCAAAAGCTCGGTCTTAAGATTGCGACTCCCGTCTTCGATGGCATCAGCAACGATGAAATCTTCAAGATGATGAAGCAAGCCGGATTAGCCGATGACGGCAAGACTATTCTGTATGATGGCCGTACCGGCGAACGTTTCGACGAACGCATCTCCGTCGGCGTCATGTACATGATTAAACTCGTGCACATGGTCGACGATAAGTTACACGCCCGGGCGACCGGACCTTACTCCCTTGTCACGCAACAACCGCTCGGCGGCAAAGCCCAAAACGGCGGCCAACGTTTTGGTGAAATGGAAGTCTGG